>DATHMN010000159.1:0-2854 GCA_035487135.1 Steroidobacteraceae bacterium
GGGTAACCGGTGAGATAAAGAACCGAATACAGCAGCATCGAGCCGTGACCGTTGGAGAGCACGAAGCGGTCACGGTCAGCCCATTGGGGATGGTCCGGGTTGTAGCGCAGAACATCGCGCCACAGCACCTGCGCGATGTCCCCATGCCCATAGGCATGCCGGGGTGGCCTGAGTTGGCCCGCTGCACAGCGTCCATGGACAGTGCGCGGATGGCGTTGGCAAGTTCGCGGGGAGTGCTCATGCGGCTTCTGTCAGCGGCTCATGGCCGCGCTGGAAAGGATCGGCAGACTTAAACGGCGCCGGGCGTGCTTAAGCTGCGCGCGCCGGCGGGGCGCGCATTTTCCACCAGTCGCGCCCGATGCTCAATCGCTCCCGGCCGCGTAGCCCCACCGCTCGAGCTTGCGCAGGACCGCCGCCCCCGGGGGGCCGCGGCTGGCATAAGTTCCCGCCGCGATGGAGCCTGAGCGTGGGCGTGCTTCACACTTCGCAAGCCCGGCGGTGCGAAACGGTACCGCTCATGTCGCTTGCGAGTGACGCTGCGGCACAGGGGACCTGGTTCACTGCAGGTGCGCAAAAGGCTCTGATAGGCTGACTCACATGAGCCTGCTACGGCTGACCCATTTCACCGATCCGCACCTGTATGGTGAGGCGGACGAGTCGCTGCGCGGCGTAGCGACGCTGCCGGCGCTGAGCAAGGCGATCGCTCACGCACAGGGGCGCGACTGGCCGCCCGATGCGGTGCTGGTCACGGGTGACCTGGTGCAGGATGACCCGGCCGGATATCCGCATTTTCGGCGCCTGTTCGGCAGCCTCGGGCTGCCGGTGCTGTGCCTGCCCGGCAATCACGACGAACCGCGGGCGATGAAGCGCGAGCTTACGGGCGCGCCCTTCGTGCTCGGCGGCCATGTCGACATGGGACGCTGGCGCATCGTGTTGCTCGACAGCTGCATCCCCGGCTCCGCCGGCGGAGCGCTGAGCGCACAGGAACTGGCGCTGCTGGATGAGGCGCTCGGAGGCGCCGGCGCGCGACACTGCCTGGTGTGCCTGCACCACCACCCGGTGCCCATGTCGAGCCGCTGGCTCGATAGGGTCGGGCTCAGCAATGCAGCCGAGTTCCTGCACCTGATCGATCAGCACAAGAACGTCCGTGCGATCGTGTGGGGCCATGTGCACCAGGCGTACGATGCGCTGCGCAAGGGCGTACGGTTGCTCGCCACGCCCTCCACCTGCGCACAGTTCTTGCCCAACTCCGATGACTTCGCGGTCGATCGACGGCCGCCGGCCTATCGGACCCTGGAGCTGCGCGCCGATGGTTCGTTAGTGACGGAGGTCGTGTGGGTCGAACAGCACTGCGGTGGCTCCTCGCGCTCGGCCTGCTCGGCAGCCTGAACGTCTACGCGGCGAGCCCGGTATGGGCCGTGCGCGGCGCACATAACACCGTCTATCTTGCAGGCTCGATGCATCTGCTGCCCGCCAACGACGCTGCGTTGCCGGCGGCGCTCGACCACGCCTACGCCGATTCGGCCAAGCTCGTCATGGAGCTTGACCTCGCCAAGTTCGACCCGCTCGAGGCCACGGTGTGGATGATGGATCACGGCGCGCTGCCCAAGGGCACCAAGCTGCGCACGGTGCTCGGCGAGGCGCGCTACGCGCGCGTCAGTGCCGCGGCCGAGAATCTCGGGCTCGCCATGGGGGGGCTTGACGAGCAGGCGCCGTGGGTGGTCGGCATGGAGCTGACCGATTTTGCCTACGCGCACGAGGGCTTCGATTCGGACCAGGGCGTCGAGGAGCAGCTGCTGCGGCGCGCACAGGCGGACGGCAAGCCGACCGCGGGCCTGGAGACACTGCCCGAGGAACTCGGCAGTCTGGTCGCGCTGTCGCAAGAGGACCAGATACACATGCTCGATGAGACGCTCGAGGAGCTCAAGGACATCAAGAACGAGATGCGTGACGTGCTGAGCGCGTGGCGCCAGGGAGACGCGCCGCGTATGGCCGCGCTCCTGGCGAGCGAGTACCACGCCTTTCCTTCCCTCTACCGGCCGCTGGTGAGCGATCGCAACCAGCACTGGCTGCCGCAGGTGGAGGAGCTGCTCAACGGCCCCGGCAACGCACTGGTCGTGGTCGGGGCGCTGCACCTGGTCGGCGAGGGTGGCCTGCTCGAGCTTCTGCGCAAGAAGGGCTACAAGGTCACGCAGCTGCCCTGACGGGCCCTTCAGGCCCGCACGCTGCGGCGCTGGTAGAAACGCACCAGCGGCAGCGCGAGCACCACGATCCAGGCGAACACCAGCCAGCCGACGAAGCCATCGAAGCGGCTGAGCAGGAAGCCCCCCGGCGCCTCGGGCCGCGGTTGGCTCAGCTCATGCACCACCAGCATGATCCAGACCCAGCCGGCGTGCAGACCGATGCAGGCGGCAATGTTGCCGGTCGCCGCACGCACCAGTCCCAGCAGCACACCGACCGCCAGCAGCGCCATGAAGGCATCGGCGATCTGCCCCGGATGGGCGAACGCGTGCACGGTGCCAAGCAGCAGGTCCACGCCGCTGTGCGCGCTCACCTGCGCGGGTGCGATGTGGTAGCTGGCAAAAAAATGGGTGGCTGCGTAAACAAGTGCGGTCAGCGTTATGGCAGCCGTAGTACCCGACTCGCGCTCGATGCCCGTGTGCATCGCGCCGCGCAGAAACGTCTCCTCGATGAAGCCGACCGCCAGGCCGCTGAAGAGCCTGAGCACGATGAGCTTGAGCAACGCGCCACCGCTCAGCGCCGCGAACCGCGTCCAGTCAAGGAGTCCGAGCGCGCTCATGGCGGCCACCACCGCCAGCATACTCGCGACCCCCAGCGCTAAACCGACCGACAG
>DATHMN010000160.1:0-2100 GCA_035487135.1 Steroidobacteraceae bacterium
GCGAGTAGATGAGCGCCGCGCCGATCACCTGCGAGGTGTCGTGAATGGCGGTGCCGAGAAAAATTCCGGCGTACACCGGCGCGGCGGCGAAGAAATGGCCCGCCACCCACGGGTACAGCAGCATGGCGATGCAGCCGAACAGCACCACGCAGGTGACCGCGAAGGCGGTCTCGGCGTGCCGGGCACGGATCACCGGTGAGATGGCCACCACCGCGGTGCAGCCGCACACCGCCGTGCCGATCGCGAGCAGCAGGCCCAGCCGGCGCGGCACCGCCAGCAGCCGCGAGATGGCGACCCCGGCCCCAAGCGCGACCAGCAGGCAGCTCGCCGCCACCGGCAGCGCGGTGACCGCGATGGCGCTCGCGCCGGCAAGGGTGAGGCGCAGGCCGACCAGCGCGATGCCGATACGCAGCAGGCGATGCATGGCCCAGTTCAGCCCGCGGGTCGCCCACAGCGGCACGCCGAGGGTGTTGCGCCAGAGCATGCCGAGCAGCACCGCGCACATCACCGGACTTAGGGGAAATTTGGGCAGCCCGCCGATGCCCTGGGCGAGCGAGGCCGCCATGCCGCGCGCGAACGCGGCAAGGGCGATGGCGAGCGCCAGACCCGGCGCCGCAGCACGCAGGGCGGTCCAGCCGAGAAGCGAGACCCGCCGCAGCGCCCGCACTACAGCGTGAGCCGCTCGTCGCTCGCGATGGCGGTGCGCGCCACGGGCCGGTTCACGACCATGCGGTCGTTCAGCTCGCTGATGGCCCGGCTGCCGGTGCGCTCGAACAGAAAAGGAAAGATGCCGTGCACCAGGCAGGCGATCCCGGCGAGCATCATGCGCACCCCGAAGCCACTGGCGCGCAGCAGATGCTGGCCGTAACTCTCACCGACGGATGCGGGGTGCTGGCAAAAGGCGCGGATCACGTTCATCAAGATCCATGCTAGGCGCAAGGGGCCGCTACGCGGTTGCGAAGACATGGCAAAGTCCGCGTGGATGCGCAACAATGTTGCGTCAATCGCTCGATCTTAGGAACATCGTTCCATGGATAAGCTCGATGCCAAAATCCTCGACCTGCTGCAGGCCGACGGCGCGCTGAGCGCCGCCGAGATCGCCGAGCGTATCGGCCTTTCGAAGGCGCCGTGCTGGCGGCGCATTCAGAAGCTGCAGCAGCAGGGCGTGCTGCGCAAGACCGTCGCGCTGCTCGACGCGCACGCCCTCAATGTCGGCACCACCGTGTTCGTGACGCTCAAGACCGGCAATCACAGCGAGGCGTGGTTCGAGAAGTTCGTGCGCGCCGTGCGCGACATCCCCGAGGTCACCGAGATTCACCGCATGAGCGGCGATGTCGACTACCTGATCCGCATCGTGGTGCCCGACATCGATGCCTACGACGTGGTGTACAAGCGGCTGATATGCGCCGTCGAATTCCAGGACGTCAGCGCGAGTTTCGCGCTCGAGACGATCAAGTACACCACGGCGCTGCCGCTGTGCTACGTGAAGTTCGACTGAGCTTCAGGCGCGCCGCTCATGGCTCTGCGGCTGCGCGCGTGTTCTCGGCGATGATCGCCACGATGCGCGCCTTGATCGGTCCGCGATCGATGTCGTAGGCGCTGGTCGCCAGCACCGGCGCGGCGGGCGGGCGCTGTGCCAGCTGCGGCCCGGTGCTGTCGTGCAGATCGACGCGCGCGTCGCTCGACAAGCCGATGCGCAGCGGATGCGCGCGCAGCTCGTCGACCGGCAGCGTCACGCGCACCGGCACGCGCTGCACGACCTTGATCCAGTTGCCGGTGGCGTTCTGCGCGGGCAGCAGCGCGAACGCGGCTCCCGTGCCCATGCCGAGCCCGGCGACGCGGCCGTGGAACACGACGTCGCTGCCGTACAGATCGGTCACCACATTCACCGCTTGACCGATGCGCATGCGATTGAGCTGCACTTCCTTGAAATTGGCCTCCACCCACAGCCGCTCGAGGGGTACGACGGCCATGAGGGGTGAGCCCGGGGCAATGCGCTCGCCGAGCTGCACGCTGCGCCGGGCAAGGTAGCCGCTCACCGGGGCTCGTACGCTGGTGCGCACCAGGTTGAGCCAGGCGCGCTCCACCTGCGTGGCCGCC
>DATHMN010000161.1:0-3329 GCA_035487135.1 Steroidobacteraceae bacterium
CGCGATCTGACTCGGCGTGATGAAAACGGACAGCTCCCCCGGCTCGCTGAAGTCGGTTTGCGCTGCGAACAGACTCACCGAGGCGAGCGGGGACTCGTGCCGCGCGGCGAGCGCGGCCGCGGCGATCGCGAGCAGCGTGCCGCCGATGCAGTAGCCCACGGCGTGGATCTTTTCATTCGGGATGCGCCGCTGCACTTCCGCCAAAGCATCGAAGAAGCCGAGGCGCAGGTAATCGTCCATGCCCAGTTCGCGATCGCTGGTATCGGGGTTCTTCCAGGAGATCATGAAGACGGTGTGCCCCTTCTCGACCAGGTAGCGCACCAGTGAATTGCGCGGCGACAGGTCGAGAATGTAGTACTTCATGATCCACGCCGGGGTGATCAGCACCGGCTCCGCGTAGACCTCGGGCGTCTGCGGCGAGTACTGCAGCAGCTCGATGAGACGGTTGCGGAATACCACCTTGCCGGGGGTGACCGCGACCTGTTCGCCGACGGCAAAGTCCTCCGTGCCCGGGGGACGTCCGCCCTCGACGGCACGCTGGGCATCCTCGAGCCAGTTCTTGAAGCCGCGGATCAGGTTGCGGCCGGATTCGGCCGCCGTGCGCTGCAAGAGCTCCGGGTTGGTGGTGAGAAAGTTCGCCGGCGAGGCGGCCTCCAGCAGCATGCGTCCGGCGAAATTCGCGCGTGACAGCGCCGGGTCGTTCTTACCGGGCGCCGGCTCGAGCGCCTGCTGCCACCATGAGGCCCAGTTGGCATAGGCGCGCGCGTAGGCGTTGAAGGGCCACACGTTCCAGGCGCTGCCGGCAAACCCCAGGCTCTCGTGTCCGGGCGCGAGCGGCGCGCCCGCGGCCGCGCGCGCGAGGAACTGCCAGCTGTCGAGCGTTTTCTCGTAGGCACTCTGCGCGAGCTCGGCCTGCCGGTCCGGGTGTGCGGCCAGATTCAGATACCAGTCCCACCAGGCGCTGGCGTAGTCATCCGGAGCCAGACCGCCGGAGACGGCGGCGAGCTGCGCCCGCAGCTTCCGCTCGGTGTCGCTGAGGCTCGGCGGAGCAGGTTCTAGTTCAGGTTCAGGCGCGGGCTTGCCCTTGCGAGCCTCGGGCTTAGCATTATTCTTCGCTGGATCGTCCAAGGCGGTACCCCTTCAAAAGGTAAACACACCCGGAGCTTGCGCCCCGGGTGTGCACTACCGCCAAAGATATCAGGCTGCTTTCCGTGCTTGCACTGCCTTCGCGGCCATCTCATTGCCGAACTGGCTGATCTTGGTCTGGATCTCGGACGTTACCGTCGCGAATTCCTCAGCCCGGGCGCGCAGCTTGTCCACCAGCTGGGTGGTGAGCTCGCTGTGCTTGCTCAGCAGCTCGCTCGGAGTGCTGGCGACGAAAGCCGCGTTCACGCGCGCAAGCCCCGACTCGAGCACGTCGCCGGCGACGGCATACTGCAGACGCGCCAGACGCTCGAACGTCTTGAAGCCTTCCTGCTGGGCCTTGAGGACGGGCGCGAAAGCATCGCGGGCCGCGCTGATCATCTTGCTGGGATCGAAATTGGTGTCGGTCATGTTCGCTGTCTCCTGTACCGGTTGCGGTATGGAGAGCATTTTACTGAATTTTGTATGCAGTGCAAGAGAAATTTATAGGGGCTTTCATCCGGGCGCTATACGGCATTTAAGTCATTGATAGTTAAGGATTATTACAAATACATCCCCGACGCTATGTCGAGCCATTATTTTGCACCGCATTAGCTCACATGCGCAGGCCGGCGTCGATTTCGAGCACGCGCCCGGTGAACAGCTCGCTCTCGAAGATGAATTCAACCGCCTGGGCAATCTCTTCGGGCTCACCGAGGCGCCCGAGCGGAATCGGTGCGGTCATCTTGGCGAGGGCCTCCGGTTTCATCGCCTCCACCATCGGGGTGCGGATGAATCCGGGCGCGACCGCGCCCACACGGATCTGATAGCGCGCGAGCTCCTTGGCCCACACCACCGTCATCGCCGCCACGCCGGCCTTGGCGGCGGTGTAGTTGGTCTGCCCGATGTTGCCCGCGCGCGAGATGCTGGAGATGTTGACGATGACGCCGCCGTGGCCGAGGCGAATCATGTGCGTGGCGGCCTCGCGCGCGCACAGGAAGACTCCGGTGAGGTTCACGTCGATGACCGCCTGCCACTGCTCGAGGGACATCTTGTCGATGAGCTTGCCGTCCTTGACCTTCACCAGCAGCGCATCGCGCACGACGCCCGCGTTGTTGATAAGGCCATCGAAGCGGCCGAACTCTGAGGCCACCTGAGCGAACGTGCTGACAACCTCCGCCTCGCGCGCGACATTCGCCAGGTAGCTGCGCGTGCTGCTGCCCTCCTCGGTGCAGCGGCGCTGCGTTTCCGCGAGGCCGTCGCTGTTGGTGTCAAGCAGTGCCAGCTGCGCGCCGCTGCGCGCGAAGTGCAGCGCGAGCGCGCGGCCGATGCCGCGCCCGGCGCCGGTTACCACGAGAGTCTTGTCACGAACGTCCACGTTTGCGGTTACTCCTGATTTTTGGGGGTTTGCTCGCGGGCAGCCGGCGCGTGGCCCGGCGCCCGCAATTAAGGCTTGGCTTAGCGTCAGCCGCGGCGCTTGCCGGTGTCGGATTTGCCGGGCTTGTCGGCGCCCGCGGGCGCGGCGGCGGGGCTGAAGGCGGAGAGCATGGACGCCTGCATCTTGGCCCACATCTCCATGTTCTGGCGCGCCATCTCCGCCATCGGCGCCATCGGGGTCTCGAGTGCCTTCGCCATCTCGGCCTGCATGAGGTTCTGCTGTCGCAGCAGTCCCCCGATGCTCTGTTCGAGATAGGAGGTGAGCATCTGCTGAATCGGGTTGCCGTAGAAGCGGATGATCGCCTCCAGCAGCTGCGTGCTTAACACCGGGGTACCGAACTGCTCCTGGGTGGCGATGATCTGCAGCAGGATGCTGCGCGTGAGGTCCTCGCCGCTCTTGTCGTCCACGACCTTGATCTTCTGACCCTGGGCGATGAGCTTGCGCAGGTCATCGAGCGTCACATGGCGGCTGTCCTGCGCGTCGTACAGGCGCCGGTTGGCGTATTTGCGTATCAGGCGTTCTTCGGCCATGGTTGAGTGTCTTTCAGCTGCGCGCCGCGCTGCCGTAGGCGTTCGCACGGCGCGCGAGGCGGCGTGGATAGTAGCCCCAGTGTATGCAGCGCACAATGATCCCCTTCACATAGATATTGTCGGCGCAGCACGCATGAAAGACTGGTTTATACTGAGTCTTATCTACTCTGTTTGGATGATGCCGTAAGCTTCCCCAACTAATTTTTTGCAGCGCATACAGCATATGGAAAGCCCATTTT
>DATHMN010000162.1:0-8193 GCA_035487135.1 Steroidobacteraceae bacterium
AGCTGGCCAGCGACAGCCGCGTTGCCTCATCGAGTCGCGCGCCGCGCTGCGCGAGTGCGCTGGCGGCACCGGCGATCACCGCGAGCGGCGTGCGCAGATCGTGCGAGATCGAGGCGAGCAGCGTGTTGCGCAGCGTCTCGCGCTCGGCGGCGAGGCTCGCCTGTTCGGCGACTTCCGCGAGCAGGGCGCGTTCCAGCGCGAGTGCCAGCTGCCCGGCGAAGGTGGACAAGAGATGGCTTTGTTCCGGCAGCAGCACGCGGCGCGGGTTGGCGGGCAGCACCGCCAGCACTCCCACCGTACGGCGCTCATCACCCAGCGGCAGGTACAGGCCGGGAGAGGCCGGCAGCGTGTCGGAGCCGAGTCCGGCGCGGCGGCCATGATCGGCGACCCACTGCGCGACCGCGAGGTCCGCCGCGCGGAAGGAGCTCTCGAGCGGGGCGGCATCCGGATAGTTGAGTTTGCCGCCGGCCGCCGGCAGCAGCACCACGGCACGGCACTCAAACACCTCGGCCACGTGCCGCACTGCCACGCGCGCCATGCTGTCAAGGCCACGTGTCGCGGCGAGCTCGCGGCTCATGGCGTACAGCAGCGCGGTGCGCCGCTCGCGCGCGCCGGCGACTCGTGTCTGCTGGCGCACGCTGGCGGTGAGATTGGCGATCACCAGCGCGATGAGCGCCATGACGCCGAAGGTCAGCAGATACTGTACGTCGGTGACCGCGAACGAGTAGCGCGGCGGTACGAAGAAGAAATCGAACGCCGCGATGCTGAGCGCGGTATTGAACATCGACGGTGCGCGCCCGAGCCGCAGTCCGGCGACCACGACGCCCAGCAGGTAAATCATCAGCAGGTTGGAAAGCTCGAAGCGCGGGTAGATGAGAAACGCGAGCAAGGTGCACACGCCGGTGATCGCCGCCGCCCAGGCGTAGCGCTCCCAATGCACCGGCGTCGGTTCGGCCCCCTCCCGGGGCGCGAACCGCGGCGGCGCCGGCGCGTTGTCGCCAGCGGCGATCAGGATCACATCGAAGCCGCGCGCACGGCGCACCAGCTCGGTGGCGGTGGAGGGCCGCAGCCACGCGCGCCAGCCGCGCCGCTTGGGCACACCCAAGATGACGCGCGTGGCGCTGCGCACGCGGGCGTATTCGGCAAGCGTCGCCGCGGCCGACGGTCCGTCGAGAGTCACGCTCTCACCGCCGAGCGACTCGGCCAGGCGCAGCACGGCGATGCGGCGGTTGCGCGCAGCCTCTGACAGGCGCAGCAGCGCCGGCGTCTCCACGTACACCACGATCCACTGGGCATCGAGCGCATCGGCCATGCGCCGGCCCGCGCGCACCAGCTCCTCGGCCTGTGCATCCGGACCCACCGCCACCAGGATGCGATCACCGGCGATGCGCGCCGGGATGCGATCCGACGGCAGGGCGCGCGCTGCGGCCTCGACGCGCGCTGCCACGCGCCGCAGCGCGATCTCGCGCAGCGCCATCAGATTCTGCTTGCGGAAGAAACGCTCGGTGGCGGTGCCCGCCTGCTCGGCGACGTACACCTTGCCGGCCTGTAGCCGCGCAATGAGGTCGTCGGGTGGCAGGTCGATCAGCTCGATGTCGTCAGCATCATCGAAGACGTGATCGGGCAGGGTCTCGCGCTGACGCACACCGGTGGTCTGGAAGATGAGGTCGTTGAGGCTCTCCAGATGCTGCACATTCACCGTGGTCCACACGTTGATCCCGGCCTCGAGCAGCTCCGCCACGTCCTGCCAGCGCTTCGGATGGCGCGGCGGCGGCGCGCCACCGGAGAGGTTGGAATGGGCCAGCTCGTCGACCAGCAGGATCGCGGGGTGCCGGGCAAGTGCGGCATCCAGATCGAACTCCTGGCGCACGATGCCGCGATAGGCCACCGGCAGCGTCGGCAGGCGCGGCAGGCCCTCGAGCAGGCGTTCGGTCTCGATGCGTCCGTGCGGCTCGACGTAACCAACCACCACGTCGGTGCCGGCGGCAAGTGCGTTGCGCGCCGCCTCGAGCATGGCGTAGGTTTTGCCGACGCCGGCTGAGGCACCGAAGAAGATGCGCAGCCGGCCACGGCGTCGCTGCGCCTCCTCCGCCTTGACGCGCTCGAGCAGCCGATCGGGGTCAGGCCGGACTTCGGCCATGCTGGATCACTTCAGCGCATCGAGGGCCAGGTTGAGCTCCAGCACGTTGACGCGCGCTTCGCCGAGAACACCCAGCAACCTACCCTCGCTGTGGGCGGCAATCAATCCCTGCACGATCGCGAGCGGCAGGTGGCGTGCGCGCGCGATGCGGCCAGCCTGATACTCGGCCGCGGCCAGCGAAATGTGCGGATCGAGTCCGCTGCCCGAGGCCGTCACCAGGTCCACCGGCACCGGCATGTGGTTGCCCGGATCGGCGCTGCGTAGCGCCGCGATGCGGGCCTTGACTACATCGGTCAGTGCGGGATTGAGCGGACCCAGGTTGGAACCGCCGGAAGCGAGGGCGTTATACGGCTGCGGCGTGCTCGCCGACAGGCGCCCCCAGAAGTGACCGGGGTCGGTGAAGTTCTGTCCGATGAGCGCCGAGCCGACCGCGCGGCCGTTGCGCACGATGAGGCTGCCGGCCGCCTGCCGCGGAAACAGCACCGCGGCAACTCCAGTCATTACGAGCGGGTAGACGATCCCGGTCAGCACGCTGAACAACAGCAGCAGTACCAAGGCGGGACGCAGCAGCGCTGCCAGGCGCACGTTCATGAGCGACTCACGCCAGGTGCACCGCGGCCAGCGCCAGATCGATCAGCTTGATGCCGACGAACGGCACCAGAATGCCGCCCAGGCCGTAGACCAGGAGATTGCGCCGCAGCAGGGTCGCGGCGCCGAGCGCGCGGTAGCGCACGCCCTTCAGCGCCAGCGGGATCAGGAACACGATGATCAGCGCGTTGAAGATCACCGCCGCGCGGATCGCCGAGAAGGGGCTGGCGAGGCGCATGACGTTGAGCGCATTGAGCTGCGGGTAGGTCGTCACGAAGGCCGCCGGAATGATGGCGAAGTACTTGGCGACATCGTTAGCGATCGAGAAGGTGGTCAGCGCGCCGCGCGTCATCAGCATCTGCTTGCCGGTCTCCACCACCTCGATCAGTTTCGTGGGGTTGGAGTCGAGGTCCACCATGTTGCCGGCCTCCTTGGCCGCCTGGGTGCCAGTGTTCATGGCCACCGCCACGTCCGCCTGCGCGAGCGCCGGGGCATCGTTGGTGCCATCGCCGGTCATCGCCACCAGACGCCCCTGCGCCTGATGTTCGCGGATGAGTTTGAGCTTGGCTTCGGGGGTGGCTTCGGCGAGGAAGCCGTCGACGCCCGCCTCAGCAGCGATGGCCGCCGCGGTCAGCGGGTTGTCCCCGGTGATCATGACGGTCTTGATGCCCATGCGGCGCAGCTCGCCGAAGCGCTCGCGGATGCCGCCTTTGACGATGTCCTTGAGCTCGATCACTCCGAGCACCCGGCCGCCGTCGCTGACGATCAGCGGCGTACTGCCGCGGCGCGCCACCTCCTGCACGGTAGTGAGCACGCCCTTGGGAAACGTGTCGCCGAAGCCCTCTACCTGGCGGCGGATGGCATCCGCGGCTCCCTTGCGGATCTCACGCGGCCCGATGTTGACCCCGCTCATGCGCGTGTGTGCGGAGAAGTGCACGAACTTCGCTTGCAGCGCCGCCAAATCGCGCTCGCGCAGCTGGAAGCGCTGCTTAGCGAGCACCACGACGCTGCGCCCTTCGGGCGTCTCGTCGGCGAGGGACGCGAGCTGTGCCGCATCGGCCAGTTCTTCCTCGCTCACGCCGCTCGCCGGGATGAAGGCCGCCGCCTGGCGGTTACCCAGGGTGATGGTGCCGGTTTTGTCGAGCAGCAGGACATCGACGTCGCCCGCCGCTTCCACCGCGCGTCCGGAGGTGGCGATGACGTTGGCCTGCAGCATGCGGCTCATGCCGGCCACGCCGATCGCCGACAGCAGCGCGCCAATGGTGGTGGGAATCAGACAGACCAGGAGCGCAATCAGCGCCGTGATGGTGATCGGCGCGCCCAGCCGGGTCACGGCCACGCTGTACAGCGAGTACGGCAGCAGCGTGGCGGTCGCCAGCAGAAACACCAGGGTCAAGGCCACCAGCAGAATGGTGAGCGCGATTTCATTCGGGGTTTTCTGGCGGCTGGCGCTCTCCACCATGGCGATCATGCGATCGAGAAAGGTCTCGCCCGGATTGACCGTCACTGTGACGATGACCCAGTCCGACAGCACCCGCGTGCCGCCGGTGACGGCGGAGAAGTCGCCCCCCGCTTCGCGGATCACCGGCGCCGACTCGCCGGTGATGGCGCTCTCATCGACCGACGCTGCCCCGAAGGTGACCTCACCGTCGGCCGGCACGTAGTCTCCGGCCTCGATCAGCACTACATCGCCGCGGCGCAGCTCGTCGGCGCGCACGCGCGTGAACCGGCTCGGATCGCCCGGATCGGCCAGCTGCTTGGCGTACACCGTCTGCTTGAGTCCGCGCAGCGCGGCCGCCTGCGCCTTGCTGCGCCCCTCGGCGAGCGCCTCGGCGAAGTTGGCGAACAGCACCGTGAACCACAGCCACAGGGCCACGTTGAAGATAAACCAGGCCGGAGCCTCGCCCGGGCCGGTGAGTGCCTGCAGCCACAGCACCGTGGTCAGGAGGCTGCCGATATACACCACGAACATTACCGGGTTGCGCCATTGCACCCGCGGATCGAGTTTGCGCAGCGCATCGAAGCATGCCGGCCCGAGGAGCGCGCGGTCGAATAGACCCGGAGCACGGCGCGTCATGTGGGCGACCACAGCATAATCTGCTCGACGATCGGGCCGAGCGCGAGCGCCGGTACAAAAGTGAGCGCACCCACCAGCAGCACGGTGCCGATGAGCAGGATCACGAACGTGCCGCCGTGCGTCGGCATGGTGCCGTCGGATACCGGAATGCGCTTCTTGGCGGCGAGCGAGCCGGCCACCGCCAGTACCGCCACGATCGGCCAGAAACGCCCGAGCCACATGGTGAGCGCCAGCGCGACGTTGTAGAACGGGGTATTGGCCGACAAGCCGGCAAACGCGCTGCCGTTGTTGTTACCTGCCGAGGAGAACGCGTACAGAATCTCGCTGAAACCGTGCGGGCCGGGATTGGCGACACCGGCGCGGCCGGCCTCGAGGCTCACTGCGACCGCGGTACCGGTGAGCACGATAAACGGCATGACCAGGATGGCGATCGAGCTCATCTTCATCTCGAAGGCCTCGATCTTCTTGCCGAGATACTCAGGCGTGCGGCCGATCATGAGTCCGGCGATGAACACCCCGACGATGGCGAAGATGAGCATCGAATAGAGGCCGGTCCCGACGCCGCCGAACACCACCTCGCCGAGCTGTATCTGGAACAGCGGCACGAACCCGCCGAGCGGGGTGAGCGAGTCATGTGCTCCGTTCACCGCGCCGCAGGAGGTGGCGGTAGTGACGCTGGTGAACAGCGCAGAGGCGGCGATGCCGAAACGTGTCTCCTTGCCCTCCATGTTGCCCCCCGCCTGCAGCAGGCTCGGCGCCTGATCGACGCCCAGGCGGGTCAGGAGCGGGTTACCCTGCTGCTCGCTGTGTACGGTGACACTGAGCAGCGTCACGAACAGCAGTGCCATCGCCGCCAGCACCGCCCAGCCCTGGCGCGTGTCGCCGACCATGCGCCCGAAGGTGTAGGTGAGCGCGGTCGGGATCAGCAGAATCGCGAGCATCTCCAAGAGGTTCGACAGCGCGGTGGGATTCTCATAGGGGTGCGCCGAATTGGCATTGAGGAAGCCGCCGCCGTTGGTACCGAGTTCCTTGATGCTCTCCTGGGAGGCGATGGGCCCCATGGGCAGGCTCTGGGTGGCAGTCGTCAAGGTCTCCATCAGCGGGCTGCCGGCGGCGTCCTTGAGCACGCTGCCCTGCGCATCGGTCTTGGGCTGCTGGTAGGTGGTGGGTTCGAGCGTGGTCACGTCGCGGTAGGGGCTGAGGTTCTGCAGTACGCCCTGGGACACCAGCAGCACGGCGAGTAGCGTCGCGAGTGGCAATAAGACATAAAGCGTCGCACGGGTGAGATCGGTCCAGAGATTGCCGATGGTGGCCGCGCTGTGACGCGCCAGTCCGCGCACCAATGCGATCGCGACCACGATGCCGCTGGCGGCCGAGAGGAAGTTCTGTACCGCCAGCGCCGCCATCTGCGTGAGATAGCTCATGGCCGACTCGCCCGAGTAGCCCTGCCAGTTGGTATTGGTGACGAAGCTCACGGCGGTGTTGAAGGCCGAGTCGGGTGTCAGCGCTGCGAATTTCTGCGGGTTGAGCGGCAGGTACGCCTGGCCACGCTGCAGCAGGTACAGCAGCAGCGCCCCCAGCACATTGAACAGTAGCAGTCCGGCTGCGTACTCCTGCCAGCCGTGCTCGCGCGCCGGGTCGACGCCGCACAGTCCGTAGATACGACGCTCGAGCGGCGCGCCGAGACGCAGAACAGCGCTGCGCCCTTCGAATACCTGGGCCATGTACAGTCCGAGCGGCTTCACGCACACGAGCACGAGCAGCAGGAAGCCCACGATCAGCGTCCAGGTCGCCGCCATCAGAATTTCTCGGGCTTGAGCAGCGCGTACAGCAGGTAGGCGAACAGCGCCACGCTCAGCAGCCCGCTCACCGCGTAGACCGCGTTCACTCAGAGCTCCGCAGGCGCGCGACCGCCAGGATCAGCCAGTGCGTCGCTGCGTAGAGCCCCACCAACGCCAGCATGAAAACGACGTCCATGGGATGTGTGCGCGAGAGAAGGGAGCGCACGTTACTGCCGTCACTGTGAGGGCCGCGTGAAGAATCGCGGCGCGCGAATTGTGACGGCTGCACTTTCGCCGCGGCGCGCTTTCAAGCGTGATGGCACGCGATGCAAGCGCGTATCTTTGGTCTCATTACGCTGCGCCGCGAACTGGCGGCGCGTTATGTCCGCATCAACCGCCTGTGGGTCACGGCGCGCAACGCCTACCGCCGCCTGCACGAGGCGCCGATCCAGGATCTGTCGGCACTGCGCGCCGCGGCGCAGCGGCTCGACCGCCTGGATCGCGGCCGCGCCGCCCTGCGCAGCGACCTGAAGGCGCTGTCAGACTGAATCAGCCGCGCCCGCCGAGCGCACGCGCCGGCAGCAGAATCAGCGCCTTAAGCAGCGCGAACACACCCTCCACGGCGATGCCGAGCAGAGGCAGCGGCAGGCACAACAGCCACACCAGGGGGTACAGCACCAGGGCGAGCAGCGCCAGCGGCCAGCAGACCAGCCACAACAGCAGCCATAGCACCAGAGTCAGCATTGACGTTCCTTTCGCCGCGCGCCTAGAGTCCGCGCAGCCCATTGTATGGCCGGGGCGCGCCGGCGAAAGTCACCGTTGATCGCACGATTCCAACCAGCGCCCGCGCTGCGCCCGGGCGATCCGGTCGCAGTGATCGCCCCAGCGAGCGGCTTCGAGCGGGCCGCCTTCGACGCCGGCGCGGCGCTAGTCGCCGGGCGCTACCGCCTGAGCTACGGCGCGGGACTGTTCGAGCGGCACCGCTACCTCGCCGGCAGCGATGCGCGCCGGCTCGCCGAACTCACCGCGGCGTTCGCTGACCCGGCCAGCCGCGCAGTGTTCTGCGCCCGCGGCGGCTATGGCGCCACCCGCCTGCTGCCTGCGCTGCTCGGGGTCGCGGCCGCTGGCAGCAAACCGCTGGTCGGCTTCTCCGACATCACCGCGCTGCATCTGTGGCTGCAGCGCCAGGGGCGCATCAGCATCCACGGCCCGGTGCTCACGCAGCTCGCAAAACTGCCGCCGGCCACTCTGCAGCGCCTGTTCGCACTGCTCGAGTCCAGCGAGCCGGCCGCGGCGCTTAGCGGGACCGACTGTTACGTCGGCGGCAGCGCCGAGGGCCCGCTGCTCGGCGGCAACCTGTCGGTGTTCTCGCGCATGCTGGGCACGGCATGCATGCCGCCCTTACAGGGCGCGGTGCTGTTGCTCGAGGATCAGGGGGAGCGACCCTACCGGCTCGACCGCATGTGGACCCACCTGCGGCTGGCGGGCGTGTTTGCGCAGGTGCGCGGGATCGTGCTTGGGGAGTTTCTCGGCTGCGAGGAAGCCGGCGCACCGTACTCGAGTGCCGAGCTGTTGCGCGAGCTCGCGCAGGAGGCAGGCGTGCCGTG
>DATHMN010000163.1:0-10501 GCA_035487135.1 Steroidobacteraceae bacterium
CTCGACTGGATCGCGACCGTGCCGCCGACCGTCGCGCTTACCCGCGCAGCGTTCGGAGCCGAGAAAACAGCACTGGTGTTCGGCTGGATCATCGCTGCGCATCAGCTCGGCGCGGCGCTTGCCGCATCCTTTGCCGGAATCATCCGCACGGCGGCCGGAAGCTACGATCATGCGTTCCTGCTCGCCGGGATACTGTGCCTCGCCGCTGCGATCAGCGTGCTGTTCGCAGCGCAGCGATCCGCGCCGCCACTGCTGCCCCAGGCGGCCTGAGGGTCGGCCGGGGCGGCCACCGCAGTCGTTCTGGCGCGCTGCCGGCTCTGCGCGCCGTGCTGGCGCGGCGGCATGACAGCGTTTGTCTATAATGCCGCGCTTTATGGGCCGAGGTTACCGGGGAGTCACTATGCGTCGAGTGGTCGCGGCGGTCAGCGCCTGCCTCATGTCCTGGGTCGCCTGGAGTCAGCAAACGACGACTGCCGACCAGGGGTGGATTGAGCGCAGTAACGCCTACACCAACAAGCTGCTGGCGCTGGAACTGGAGCACGATCCGGAGCGCGGCTCGCGCCAGGGCGTGGCCAAGTTCGACGAGCGCATCTCCAAACCGACGCTGGCGGATGAGCTGGCGCTGCGCCGTGAGCTGGAAGCGGCACTGGCGGGTGTCGATGCCGCGCGCTCACAGGAGCACGACAAGCGCGTGCTGCAGGACCTGGCGATCCTCGACCAGGCTTTCGGGCTCAAGTTCCGCGAGCAGGACTATGAGCTGCAGCACGAAGTACCGTTCCTCAACGCCAGCGAGCTGGTGTTCGGCGGCCTGCGTGGGTTGTTGGACGATCAGGTGGCGGCCGGGCGCCGTCCGGCGGCCGGCGTGCGCCTGCGGCGCTATGCCGGGATGGAGCCGGGCTATCAGCCCTTCACCGAGCTGCTGAAGGCGCGTGATCTCGAGCAGATGGCCAAGGCCGACGTGATCTATCCGGCCAAATCTGAGATCGAGACCGAGTTGGGGCGCAACGCGACCTACGTGGACGGTATCGCCAAGCTCTTCAACAAGTACGGCCTCAAGGACTGGCAGCCGGCGTATGACCAGCTGAAGGGGCAGCTCGCCGACTATGACGCCTGGGTGCGAGCCACGATCCTGCCCAAGGCGCGTACCGACTTCCGCTTACCGGCGGAGCAGTACGCTCTGAAGTTCGAGGAATACGGCATTGACCTGCCGCCGGCAAAGATTGCCGCCATGGCGCATGCCGCCTTCACGCAGTACCAGGCGGAGATGGCGCCGCTTGCGGCGCAGGTGGCCAAGGCGAATCATTACCCCTCGTCGGACTATCGCACTGTGATCGTTGAGCTGAAGAAGAAGCAGATTACGGGCGAAGCGATCCTGCCGTTCTTCAACGAGCGCCTGCACCAGATCGAGCAGATCATCGTTGCGCAGCAGCTGGTCACGCTGCCGTCGCGGCCGGCGATCATTCGCCTGGCCACTCCGGCCGAGACCGCGCAGCAGCCGGCACCGCACATGTCACCGCCGCCGTTCCTGCACAACACCGGTCAGCGCGGTGAATTCGTGCTGCCATTGAACATCCCCTCGGCCACCGGCGGAGAGGCCGACAAGTACGACGACTTCACCTTCGATGCGGTGGCCTGGACGCTGACCGCGCACGAAGCCCGCCCCGGGCATGAGCTGCAGTTCGATTCCATGGTGGAGCAGGGCGTCAGTCTGGCGCGCGCACTGTACGCGTTCAATTCCACCAACGCGGAGGGCTGGGGGCTGTACTCGGAATACATCATGCAGCCTTATGAGCCCGCCGACGGCCAGTTGCTGACACTGCAGCTGCGCCTGCTGCGCGCCGCGCGCGCGTTCCTCGATCCGGAACTGCAAAGCGGCGCCGTTTCGCCCGAGCGCGCCTACGAGGTGCTGGAAAAGGACGTCGTCCTCAGTCATGCGTTCGCCAAGGAGGAAGTCGAGCGCTTCACTTACCGTATGCCCGGTCAGGCGAACAGCTACTTCTATGGCTACACGCGTCTGCTATCGCTGCGCAAGGAGGCCGAGTCGCAGCTCGGCAGTAAGTTTAATCAGAAGAAGTTCCATGACTTTATTCTGAGTCAGGGACTTCTGCCCCCTGACCTGATGCGCAGGGCAGTACTGGAGGATTTCGTTCCGGCGCAGAAGTAGTGCTGCGCGGCGCCACCGCCGCGCGCTAGAAGTGGATCACTTCGCCGGCGCCGCTGCGGCGCGCCTGCTCGAGGATGAAGTGCGCGGCGGCCAGATCTTGCGGCGCGATCCCCAGGGACTTGTACAGTGTGACGTCTTCGGGCGCGCGGCGCCCGAGCTTGCTGCCGTTGGCCACTTCGCCGATCTCCGCCAGCACGTGTTCCGGGGCGATGAGACCGGCGCGCAAGGCACGCAGATATTCCCCGCCCTCGTTGACGATGGATTCGCGGCGATCGACGAACAGGCGCGATCTGACGACCGTCGCGGAATCAACTTCGGCGGCGCTGGCGACACTCGAACCCACCACGTTGAGGTGTGCTCCGGCTGACAACCAGGCGCCTTCGAGGATCGGTTCGCCCGCCTTGGTGACCGTGCAGATGAGATCGGCCTCGTGCACCGCCTCGGCGGGGCTGCCGCAGGTCTCAATCCCGATGCCATGGCGGTCCGACTGTTCCTGTGCGAAGGCCCGGGCCTTCACCGGATCACGGGCCCAGAGACGCACGCGCCGCAGCGCCCGCACGGTCAGCATGGCCTCGAGGTGACTCGCTGCCTGTTCGCCGGCACCGAGAATCGCCAGATCGCCGGCATCGGCGCGTGCCAAGAGCCGCGTGGCCAGAGCGCTCGCCGCGGCGGTACGGATTGCAGTGATCGTGGCGCCGTCGAGCAGCGCCACGGGCTGGCCATGCTCAGGCTCAAACAGCAGCACGATTCCGAGATGCGAGGAGAACAGCGGCGGCTTGTTACCGGGCATCAGGCTGATGAGCTTGAGACCGAAGCACTCGGGGTCTGCCAGATAGCCGGGCATGTTCCCCATCGCTCCGCGCCCGCCCGGCAGCCGCAGAATCGAGCGCAACGGAACGAGCGCGCGTCCCTCGGAGACGGCGATCATGGTTTTGTGCATCAGATCGACGCAGGCGGCCATGGGCAACAGGCGGCGTACGTCGGCGGCGCGCAGCAGGCGGATCTCCACGGACCGATCTCCTTGCGGCGCGCCGAGGCTTTGCGCGCGCTATCGCCTGTCGATTTTAGCGCCGGCCGGTGATTAGCGCGCGCTGAGCGCTTCCGGCAGCGGTTCAGGACACAGGAACAATAGTGAACAGCCGGCATCGGCCAGCATCTGCGCCGCGAGTTCGCCGAAGAACAGCTGCGCGCCGGCGCGCGGCGCGACGGCCATGACGAGCAGATCCGGGTCAACCCGGCTGAGTTCCTGCAGCAGCGCGCGGCGCGCGGAGGCGGCTTTGCGCACCCGTCCGTGTACGGGCACGCCGTAGAGCCGTCCGAGTGCGACGATCTCGTGGACTGATGCGTTGGCGCTGCTGGGCGGGGCGATCGCGCTGCCGAGCCGGCCGGGCCAACGCAGCAGAGGTTCGCTCGAGCTGTCGGCGTACAGCGCCGTGACGGAGCCCTGCGAGGCGTGCGCCAGTGCTACCGCGATCTCGGCTCCCTGGCGCGCCAGCGCGGTACCGCTCACCGGCACCAGAATCTTGAGCGGGCCGGTACCAGAAGCGGCGCGCGCGCCCGCGCGCGCGATCACGATGGCGAATGCTTCGGCCGCGCCGGCAACGCTCGCGACGATCTGCGGACCGAAGGTACCGCCGACCAGCGCGGGTTCACGGCCGACCAGCAATAGCCCGTAACCCTTGTGAGCCTCGGCGGCGATGGCGCCCGAGGCATCCTCGCGGCTTTCGGTCAGCATTCTCAGGTTGACCGCTCCGGCATCGGCATCCGCCGCGCGGCCGCGCGCCGCCGCCGCCTTGAGCAGCGAGGCGGGGCGCGGCGCGGACGACCCGGCGGGGTCAGCCGGCATGGGTTGCAGCTCGAGCAGCGTCGTGGGGATGCCACGCACTCCCGCCAGCAGACCGGCGATGCGCGAGGCGAGATTTCCACTGGGACTATCGTCGACCGCCACCAGCAGCCGCTCGACCTGGGGAAGAAATCCCCGTGCTTCCTCTTCCTCGCGCTCGAGTCGGCCACGTTCCGCGGGTGTCGCAGGCAGGCGCGCAAACGCCCAGCGCAGCATCGGCGGCATGGCCAGCGTGGTCACGAGTGCCATCGCCACGATCGCCGTGTACAGGTGCAGGCTGAGCGCGCCGACCTGCAGGCCGATGGTGGCGACAATGACCTCGGTCGAGCCGCGCGCGTTCATGCCGCAGCCCACGGCAAAGGATTCCGGCCAGGAGAGCCCGCCGAGGCGTCCGCCCACAAAGGCGCCGGAGAATTTGCCGAAGCTCGCCAGCGCGATCAGCCCGAGGGTGAGCCAGAGGAAGTGCGGTTGTGCCAGCGCGCCAAGATCGGTGGTCAGGCCCGCCACGGCGAAAAATACCGGCATGAACAGCGCGACGATCAGGCCGCGCAACTGATCGTGCAGCTCGCGCGGCAGGATCGGCGCCTGGCCGATCAGCACCCCGGCGACGAACGCGCCCAGCACCAGGTGCACACCGATGGCGTTGGTGAGCAGCGCCAGCGCGCCTGCCAGCACCACGATCGTTGAGACCGAGACCATCTCGCCCGAGAGCGAGTCGTTCGACCAGCGCAAAATGCGAAATACCAGCTGGCGTCCGACGGTGAAGCTCAGTACGAGAAATAACACCGTGCCGATCACACTGCGCGCGACCGCCATGAAATCGAGCGTGCCGTGCAGCGCCAACCCGAAGGTCACCGACATGATGACCCAGCCAATGGTGTCATCGAGAATAGAAGAGGCGATGATCACCTGTCCGACGGTGCGCCGCAGAAATCCCAGGTCACGCACCACCAGTGCCACGATCTTGACCGAGGAAATCGACAGCGCGGTGCCGAGAAACAGCGCGGTGATCACCCGTTGCCCGTGCACCGGCAGCATCGACTCCGGCAGCAGTGCGCCGAGCGTGCAGCCACAGGCGAAGGGCACCAGAATTCCGGCGCCTGAGATACAGAGTGCCGGGCGGCGCGCATCGCGGAACACCGACAGATCGGTTTCCATGCCGGTCATGAGCAGCAGCAGCACGATGCCGAGCTGCGACACCGCATCGAGCATCGCGCGCTGCTCCGGAGCGGAGGGAAACAAGCTATGCCAGGCCACTGGCGCCAGCGCTCCGAAAATTGACGGACCCAGCACCAGCCCGGCGATCAGCTGCCCGATGACCGCGGGCTGACGCAACTGCTGCATCAATTCCCCCAGCAGTCGGCCGGCCAGCAGCAAAACGACTATCTGGGCGATGAATATCGCGACGGATGGCTCATGTGCCATGCAGGCAACTCAGCAGCTGCGGTCCGTGTCGGAATCTATCATCCGCTGCCGTGCGGTGCCGCGGACAGAAAGAGCTGGCAGCGGCTGCATTGTTGCCCTGAGCTGATGTGGTGCAAAATGCGCGGCGTGAAACCGGACGTCAGCTCTGATCCCGCGGGCAGTGCCGCTGCGGGCGCCGCGCCGGCGCCGCATTCCTCCCTGATGCGTGATCTGGCGCACGAACTGCGCGACGCCCTGAGCCCCGTCGCCTCCTCGCTCGACCTGTTGCGGCTGCAGAATTTCGACCCGCAGGCGAGTCGTAGCGCGGCCGAGCGCATCGATCGCGGATTGCGGCGCGCGCTCCTCCTGCTGGATACCTTTGCGCTGGCCGACGAATGCGAGCGTGGAACACTGCCGCTGCAGTTGCAGAGCTGTCGCCTGAGCGAGCTGCTGCAGGCGGCATCTGCCACCGTCGCCGCTGCTCTCGCGGCGCGCTGTGCCGGTTCGCCCGGCGCAGCGGTCGAGGTGCTGGCGGACCGCGACCGCAGCGTCCGCTTGCTGGCGAGCCTGCTGCAACACGCCGACGAGCTGGCAGCGCCTGACGGCCCCATCACAGTGCAGGTGCAGGCGCATGCGCCCGTGCTGGCGGTGCGCTTCAGCGCCGTCGCACGCGAGCGGGTGGGCGAGCACTGTTTTGACAGCTGGCGCACGCCCAGCGCCACAGTCATGGCGCTGCGCACCGCGCGCCGCTTGATGCTGCTGCAGGGGGGCAGCCTGCAGCTGCGCCCCGTTTCGGCAGATGAGTTCGAATTTATTGCCACGTTTGCGCCGAGCGTCGCTGGGGCGGTGGCGCCAGCCCCTGAGGCCGGGTCGCCCGATCACGGGCCGCGAGAGCGTGTGAGCGCCCCGGCGGGCACGGTCACCCGCGTACTCATCGTCGACGACAGTGCGGAGGTGCGCAAGGCGTACAGCGAAGCGCTGGTCGCGCTCGGTTACAGCGTCACCGAAGCCGTGAATGCGGAGGAGGCCTTGCGAATCATCGAGAGTGACGCTCCGCACGTGGCGCTCATCGACATCCATCTGCCGCAGATGAACGGCTACCGCCTGGCTCAGACGGTCAAGGCCCGGGTGGGCTCGACAGTGCGGCTGATCATGCTCAGCGGCATGACAATGGACGTCTTGACGCAGCGGATGTCGCGTCAGGCGGGCTTCGACGCCTGCTTGGACAAGATGGCTGGCCCCGCCGCATTGCACCGGCTGTTGCAGTCTCCGGACGACGATTCGAGTGCCTGAGCAGTCATCGTGCGCGACAGCGCCGTCTGCGAGGGAAAGCCCAGCTCCCACGCCGGGACGCTAGCGCGGACGTCCAGGAAGTGGCGGATGAGCGTTTACGGCTCGCTCTCGCAGACTGCGCTCGCTGGCAAAAGCGAACAGCAGGGCCGGCAGGCGCGAGTAGTCCCGCGACTTGTCGAGAAATACGTCCGCACCCAAGGCCTCGGCCTCGCGCCGGTATGCCGGTACGTCAAAATTGGTCAACACAATGACCTTGGGGCGATCGGCGCCATGCATGCGACGCAAGACGCCGAAGCCGGAGCCAATGCGCAGATGCAAGTCGAGAATCACCACATCGGGTGCGCAGCTCGAGACGCACTCCAGCGCATCCGCTTCGGTATCGAAGGTACCCACGATGTCGACTTGGGGAATGTGGCGTAGCAACTCGGTGAGGCGTGCCGCCAGCAGGGCGGAATCCTCTACCAGAAGAAGCTTCAGCGGCGCACTGTTCGGCATGTGGCCTCAGTTGCTACAGGGTCTCACAGTTGCTTAACACAGTACGCAGGAGCTTGCCCCCGGCACTAGCGGCGTCGACCCGATCAAGTTGTCAGGGGGGGCTGACGTTTCCTGTCCACTGCGCCGGCACCGAACGTGAACGCAATGTAGTCCGATTCCTACAATGGCTTGCAGACTCCTGCTGACAGTGCAGGCGCTGCCGGCGTAGTAGTTTGAGTTAATTGCGCTCAGTGTCGCCGTGAATGACTGGGCGCGGACCGCACGGCAATGGTCCATGCAGATCCGGCGACCGTTGGTGCGAAGTCTGTCTGGGGGTGCTGTTCATGCCCGTGCGTGCGCGAAAATCTGCGCTGCTATCCGCAGCTATGCCTGCCACAGGCAGTCCGCCGCGCAATGCGGCCGTCGACGTCCCGGCGCGCGCGGCTCGAACCCGTAACAGCGGCAATGGGGCCAACGGCGCGGAGATGGCAGCGCTTGATCTGCGCAAGTTGCTGCGCGCACTGCAGTCGGTGCGCGACGGCGACTTCTCCGTGCGCCTGGCGAGTGATCAGACCGGTCTTGCCGGCAAGATCGCCGACACCTTCAACGAAATTGTTACCGCCAATGAACGTCTGGCGCACGAACTGGAACGCGCCGGACGCATCGTCGGCAAAGACGGCATGACGCGTCATCGTATGACCAGCGACCGCCGCGCCGGCGCCTGGGGCGCCATGGAAACCTCGGTCAATACTCTGATCGATGACTTGGTCTGGCCGACTGCGGAAGTCACCCGCACGATCTCGGCCGTCGCCAAGGGCGATCTGCAGCAGACCATGAGTCTCGAGGTCAGCGGCCGGCCTTTGAAGGGCGAATTTCTCAGATCCGCCACGATCGTCAACTCGATGATCGAGCAGATGAGCGCGTTCACCTCTGAGGTCACGCGTGTGGCGCGCGAGGTCGGCACTGGCGGCAAGCTCGGCGGCCAAGCCGCGGTTCCCGGGGTCGCCGGCACCTGGAAGGACCTGACCGACAGTGTCAACTCGATGGCGAGCAATCTCACCGGTCAGGTGCGCAACATCTCCGAGGTCACGATTGCGGTCGCCAATGGTGACCTGTCGCGCAAGATCACGGTGGATGTGCGCGGCGAGATCCTGCAGCTGAAGGAGGCCATCAACACCATGGTCGATCAGCTGCGCTCGTTTGCCTCCGAAGTTACGCGCGTGGCGCGCGAGGTGGGCACGGAAGGCAAGCTGGGCGGCCAGGCGATCGTGTCCGGAGTGGCCGGAACATGGAAGGATCTCACCGATTCAGTCAACGCGATGGCGACCAACCTCACCGGTCAGGTGCGCAACATCGCCGAGGTCACCACCGCGGTAGCGCGCGGTGACCTGTCGCGCAAGATCACGGTGGACGTCAAGGGCGAGATTCTCGAGCTGAAGAACACCATCAACACCATGGTCGACCAGCTCAACAGCTTCGCCGCCGAGGTGACGCGTGTAGCGCGTGAGGTGGGAACCGAGGGCAAGCTGGGCGGCCAGGCCGCGGTCCCCGGCGTCGCCGGCACCTGGAAGGACCTGACCGACAACGTTAACTCGATGGCCGGGAATCTCACCGGTCAGGTGCGCAATATCGCCGAAGTGGCGACCGCCATCGCTAATGGCGACCTGTCGCGCAAGATCACCGTCGACGTACGCGGCGAGATCCTGCAGCTGAAGGAGACCATCAATACGATGGTCGATCAGCTGCGCTCATTCGCCTCGGAAGTAACCCGTGTGGCGCGCGAGGTCGGCACCGAGGGCAAACTCGGCGGCCAGGCGGTGGTGCCCGGGGTGGCTGGCACCTGGAAGGATCTCACCGACAGCGTGAACTCCATGGCCGGGAATCTCACCGGCCAGGTGCGCAATATTGCCGAAGTGGCGACCGCCATCGCCAATGGCGATCTGTCGCGCAAGATCACCGCGGACGTCAAAGGCGAGATCCTGCAGCTGAAAGAGTCCATCAACACCATGGTGGATCAGCTGAATGCCTTCGCCGCCGAAGTGACGCGCGTGGCGCGTGAGGTCGGTACCGAGGGCAACCTCGGCGGTCAGGCCGAGGTCAAAGGTGTCAGTGGCGTCTGGAAGGACCTCACCGACAACGTCAACTCGATGGCCAGTAACCTCACCAACCAGGTACGCAATATCGCCGAGGTAGCCACCGCCATCGCGCGTGGTGACCTGTCGCGCAAGATTACCGTGGACGTGCGCGGCGAGATCCTGCAGCTGAAGGAAACCATCAACACGATGGTCGACCAGCTGAACGCTTTCGCGGCGGAGGTCACCCGCGTGGCGCGCGAGGTGGGCTCGGAAGGCAAGCTCGGCGGTCAGGCGGACGTCAAGGACGTCAGTGGCGTCTGGAAGGACCTTACCGACAAGGTCAACTCCATGGCCAGCAATCTCACCGGCCAGGTACGCAACATCGCCGAGGTGGCCACCGCCATCGCGCGCGGCGACCTGTCGCGCAAGATCACCGTGGACGTGCGCGGTGAGATCCTGCAGCTGAAGGAAACCGTCAATACGATGGTCGATCAGCTCAACAGCTTCGCTGCCGAGGTCACCCGCGTGGCGCGCGAAGTAGGCACCGAGGGTAAGCTCGGTGGCCAGGCGATCGTGCCGGGGGTTGGCGGCACCTGGAAGGATCTGACCGACAACGTCAATTCGATGGCGCGTAACCTCACCGGCCAGGTGCGCAACATCGCCGAGGTTTCCACCGCGATTGCCCGCGGCGACCTGTCACGCAAGATCACCGTGGACGTGAAGGGCGAGATCCTGCAGCTGAAAGAAACCATCAACACGATGGTGGACCAGCTGAACGGCTTCGCCGCCGAAGTGACCCGCCTGGCGCGCGAGGTCGGTACGGAAGGCAAGCTCGGAGGCCAGGCACTGGTCCCCGGTGTGGCCGGCACCTGGAAAGACCTCACCGACAACGTCAACGTGATGGCGAACAATCTCACCAATCAGGTCCGTGGCATCGTCAAAGTGGTGACGGCCGTGGCCAACGGCGATCTGCGCCAGCGTCTCACGGTGGAATCGAAGGGTGAGGTCAACGCGCTCGCCGACACCATCAACAGCATGACCGACACGTTGGCGATCTTCGCCGATCAGGTGACCAGCGTCGCCCGCGAAGTGGGTGTTGAAGGCAGGCTGGGCGGTCAGGCGCACGTGCCGGGCGCAGCGGGCACCTGGAAGGATCTGACTGCGAACGTGAACCTGCTGGCCGCCAACCTGACCAACCAGGTGCGTGCCATCGCCGAAGTCGCCACCGCGGTCACCAAAGGTGACCTG
>DATHMN010000164.1:0-8053 GCA_035487135.1 Steroidobacteraceae bacterium
CTTCGACGGCGCGGGCATGTCCTTGGGCGCGCTGTCTCCCGAGGCGCACGAGGCGCTCGCGATCGCCATGAACCGCTTGGGGGCCCGCTCAAATTCCGGCGAGGGCGGCGAGGATCCGGCGCGCTACGGCACGGAAAAGAATTCCAAGATCAAGCAGGTCGCTTCCGGGCGCTTCGGTGTGACGCCCGAGTATCTGATCAACGCGGAAGTGCTGCAGATCAAGATCGCGCAGGGCGCCAAGCCTGGCGAGGGCGGGCAGCTCCCCGGGCACAAGGTCAACGACATGATCGCCACGCTGCGCTTCGCGCGCGCCGGTGTCGGACTCATCTCGCCACCGCCGCATCACGACATCTACTCCATCGAGGATCTGGCGCAACTGATCTTCGATCTCAAGCAGGTGAATCCGCGCGCGCTGGTCTCGGTCAAACTGGTAGCCGAGCCGGGCGTCGGCACGGTCGCGGCCGGCGTCGCCAAAGCGTATGCCGATCTCATCACCATCTCCGGCTACGACGGCGGCACTGGCGCGAGCCCGCTGTCGTCCATCAAGTACGCCGGCACCCCCTGGGAGCTGGGACTTGCCGAGACCCACCAGACGCTGCGGCTCAATGATCTGCGTCACCGCGTCCGCCTACAGACCGACGGCGGACTCAAGACCGGGCTCGACGTGGTGAAGGCGGCCATCATCGGCGCCGAGAGCTTCGGTTTCGGCACCGCGCCGATGGTGGCACTCGGATGCAAGTATCTGCGCATCTGTCATCTCAACAACTGCGCCACCGGGGTTGCCACCCAGCACAGCGTGCTGCGCTCGAAGTACTTCATTGGCCTGCCGGAAATGGTGATCAGCTACTTCCGTTTCGTGGCGCAGGAGGTGCGCGAGATTCTTGCCACGCTCGGCGTGCGCACGCTCGCGGAGCTCATCGGTCGTACCGAGTACCTCGAGGTGGCCGCGGGTGAGACACCGCGGCAGCGCAAGCTCGACCTGACACCCATCCTGTCGACCGCCGGCGTTGCCGCCACCACGCCGCGCTTCTGCACGACGCCGTCCAACCGGCCGTTCGACCGCGGCGAACTGGCGGAGCGCATGGTGCGCGACATGCTGCCCGCCATCGAGGGCCGGCAGGGCGGCGAGTGGAGCTATGCGCTCAGCAACTTCAACCGTTCCATCGGTGCGCGCATTTCCGGTGAGATCGTGCGCCGCTGGGGCAACTACGGCATGCAGGATGCGCCAATCACGGTGCGCTGCAGCGGCAACGCCGGGCAGAGTTTCGGTGTGTGGAATGCCGGCGGCCTGCATCTTTATCTGGAAGGGGACGCTAACGACTACGTCGGCAAGGGAATGGCCGCCGGGCGCATCGTGCTGCGCCATCCGCCGCGCGCGCGCTTTCAGCCGCGCGAGACGGTGATCATGGGCAATACCTGTCTGTACGGCGCGACCGGCGGTGAGCTGTACGCCGCCGGGGTGGGCGGCGAGCGCTTCGCGGTGCGCAACTCGGGCGCGGTGGCGGTGATCGAGGGCGCCGGCGACCACTGCTGCGAATACATGACCGGCGGCGCGGTATGCGTACTCGGCCGCACCGGCGTCAATTTCGGTGCCGGCTTCACTGGTGGCTTCGCTTACGTGCTGGACCTGGAGCGTAACTTTGTCGACCGCTACAACCACGAGCTGATCGACATCAGCCGCATTCACCCGGAAGCGATGCAATCGCACGTGCAGCACCTGGAGAACCTGCTTGAGCGCCACGTCATCGAGACGCACAGCCGCTGGGCCGAGGAGATCAGCAGCGATCTGCGGACCTTCCTGCCGAAGTTCTGGGTGGTGAAACCGAAGGCGGCCTCGATCGATTCGCTGATCGAGAACCTGCGGCGCGCGGCGTGAGCCAGAGCCATGGCCGACAAGAATCTGCAGTTTCTCGAGGTACCGCGCACTGACCCGCCGAAAAGTGCGGCGCAGGCGCGCGTGGGCAATTTCCGCGAGATCTACGCGCCCTACGATGCCAGCGGCGCAGCGCAGCAGGCCGGCCGCTGCCTCGCCTGCGGCAACCCGTTCTGTGAGTGGAAATGCCCGGTCCATAACTACATTCCGAACTGGCTGAAGCTGATCGAGGAAGGCAACCTGTTCGAGGCGGCGGAGCTGTCGCACAAGACCAACTCGCTGCCGGAAGTGTGCGGGCGCATCTGCCCACAGGACCGCTTGTGTGAGGGAGCCTGCACACTGAACGACGGCCTGGGCGCCGTCACGATCGGTGCCATCGAGAAATACATCACCGACGAGGCGCTGAAGCGCGGTTGGCGCCCGGACATGTCCAATGTGCAGGCGAGCGGCAAACGCGTCGCGGTCGTGGGAGCAGGTCCTGCCGGGCTTGCCTGCGCTGACATCCTGGTACGCAACGGCGTGCAGCCGGTGGTGTTCGACCGCTATCAGCGCATCGGCGGACTGCTCACCTTCGGCATTCCGCCGTTCAAACTCGAGAAGGAAGTGGTGGAGAAACGCCGCGAGATCATGGAAGGCATGGGGGTGCAATTTCGTCTCGGCGTGGAAGTCGGCAAGGATGTGGGCCTGGAAGGGCTGCTGGCGCAGTTCGACGCGGTGTTCCTCGGCATGGGCACCTATCGCGCGGTGAAGGGCGGCTTTCCCGGCGAAGATCTGCCGGGTGTGCACGAGGCGTTGCCCTACCTCGTTGCCAACATCAACCATGAGCTCGCTCTGCCCGGCAGCGCGCAGCAGCTGGTGAGCATGCACGGCCGGCGTGTGGTCGTACTCGGCGGCGGCGATACCGCCATGGACTGCAACCGCACTGCCATCCGCCAGGGCGCGCACGGTGTGACGTGTACCTACCGCCGCGACGAACACAACATGACCGGCTCGCGGCGCGACTACCGCAACAGCCGCGAGGAAGGCGTGGAGTTTCTGTTCAACCGGCAGCCGATCGAGATCGTCGGCAGCGAGCGGGTCGAGGGCGTGAAGCTGGTGGAGACGCGCCTCGGTGCGCCCGACGCACGCGGACGGCGTGTGCCGCAGGCGGTCACCGGCTCCGAGCACATCGTGCCGGCGGACGCGGTGATCATCGCCTTCGGCTTCCTGCCGAATCCACCGGCATGGTTCGCGCACCACGGCATCCGCCTGCACGACTCCGGGCGCGTGCGTGTCTCCGCCAGCGCCGCGTGCCCCTTCCAGACCACGCACCCGCAGGTGTTTGCCGGCGGGGACATGGTGCGCGGCTCGGACCTGGTGGTGACCGCCGTGTTTGAAGGACGCGAGGCGGCGCGCGGGATCCTCAGCTATCTGGGCGTCGCCTGAGCGGAGGCGCAAAAAAGAAAGGCCCCGCGCGGTGGCGGGGCCGTGAGTGCTTCTTCATCGAGTGACCCGGTGGTTCGCTGTCAGCTCCGGCCGGGGTCGGCGTTCGCTGGACCTGAAGTCAGGTCCCTCCACGCAGCGCCCCTAGGCATGTCGCGTCATCACGAGCATCTAAATTTTGCGGCTGAAACGCTTGGAGCTCCGCTCCGGCTTCTATCGCGAGGCCCGCGTGTTCATCCACGCGCTATGTCGTTCCTGACAACCCACAAAAAGTTCGAGGTTGTCGTTACCCGTGCCCGCGTCGATCCCCGAGTTTTCTGTTGTAAGTTCCTTCCAACGTCATGGCTTTGACGCATCACCGTCACAACTACGCCAGAGCCGGTCCGAAAAACTCTTTTAACGACGGTGCCTTGGGAAGACATTCTACTCGGTCTAGAGAAAAAATCGATGTCGTGATTTGGAGACAAATCGTACCTGATTGGCTGTTCCGCAACATTGAACATAAGGTGGACGAACCTGAACAGACGTGCGACTGGTGTCCGGCTGGGGCCGGACTCGACGGAGAGCCGGAACCACGGGAGGGGGCGCTCCAGAATGGGCGGATCGTGTGGACGAGGCGTTCCCGGCGCGACTCTGGGAACGCTGACCTGCGGAGGGCCGTTCCCCACCGTTGTCTGAGAATCGGAGCGGCCGCCGGCCGGATACCGCGCCAGGAGCGGCTCAGCGCAGGAGGGTCACGACAAAGCGCACGCCGGCATCGTCGGCGAGATTCGCGGCGCTGGCACTGCCGCCGTGAAATTCGGCGATCAGGCGCACGATGTACAGGCCGAGGCCGAAGTGCGGCCGGCCGTCGGCCTCGCGCCGCGACTGCCACAGCGATTCGAACAGGGCGCCCTCGATGTGCAGCGGCAGCGGCGGGCCGGGATTCTCCACTTCGAGCGCCACGCTGAACTCCTCGGCGCGCAGCCGCGTGGTGATTGTGGCGCCGGCCGGAGTGAAATCCATGGCGTTGTCGATCAGCTTGTCGAGCAACTGGACGATGAGATCCGGCGCGCCGTGAATGCGCACCGGGCCCGCCGGCAGTGCGGCGACGAAGCGCCGCTCGGGGAAAGCGCCACGGTAGGCCGCCACGGCCGACTCGAGTACCGGCACGAGGTCGAAGTCCACGCGCTCGGCGCTGCCGATCGCCTCCTCGACCCGGGTGGCCGCTCCCATGGCGATGAGGATGGCGTTCAACCGCTCGCTGCCCTGGCGGGCGCGCGCCAGGTAGCTGCGCGCCGCGCCCGGCAGCTGCTCGGTTTCCAGGTTGTCGAGCGAGGAGCGCACGATGGTGAGCGGTGTGCGAATCTCGTGCGCGAGCTTGCCGGCGAGCGTGCGCAGATAGCCGGTGTATTCGTTGAGGCGCGACAGCAGCGTCGAGAAACTGCGCGCCACATCGCCCAGCTCGTCGCGCGCGGCCGTCTCCGGGAAGGCGGTGACCAGCCCGCTGCGGGTGAGTGCGGACTCACTCGCCTGGCGCAGCCGCGCCAGGCGCAGCGCCAGCCAGGCGGCGAAGGCAAACGTGGCGATGACTGCCACCAGACTGGTGGCGAGCGTGAAATTGAGCATGCGGGTGAGGGCGTGATCGCGCAGGCGCATCCAGCGGTTGGCGGTCTGGGTCACTTGCAGCTGGCCGATGACCTGGCGCTGGTCGCGGTCGTAGATGGCCGCATCGGCCGACAGCAGCTGCCGTTCGCCGGGCCGGTCGACGAAGCGCCGGTACAGCCGCGCCAGCAGCGGCGCGCCACTGCCCAGGTCACTGGCGCGCGCCAGCGCATCGGCGTGCGCCAGCACGCGGCCCTGCGGTGTGCTCACCGCGACCTTCAGGCCCGGCTGCAGGAACTGGCTGAGGTACGAGCCGAGTTCCGGCGCGGCGACGATCAGCCGGCCGAGCGTGTGCAGGTCATCGCTGCGCAGCGTGCCGTAGCTGACCGGCACGGCACCGCGGCGGTCGCGATCGTCGATCAGTACGCCGAAGCGCTCGCCGAGCATCGACAGCGGCAGGCGCAGCTCGATGCGATAGCCGTCGCGCGTTGGCTGCCAGGCGCCCTCGATGCGCGCCTCGATGGGCGCGCTCTGCTGGCCGTATTCACCGCTCTCGATGCGGCGCGCGGTGAGCGTGCCCGGCGCGGTGGCGGCGAGGAACACCTGGTGCTCCACGCCATCGCCGTCACTGAAGCCGATCCACACGCGGTCGCCGAAGGTGCCGGGGTCGAGCGGGTTGACACCGGCTGCATCGAATACCGGATGCTCGTCGTGCACCTCCAGCAGAAGATAGAGCATGCGTTCGTAGACACCGCTCAGCAGGCCGAAACGATGGTGCGCATCCTTGGTGAAATAACTCCACGCGCCCGGCTCGCGCGGCCAGTCTTCCGAGTAACCATCGATGAGCGGCGCGGCGCTCAGTGCCAGCGGCTTGAGATCATTGGGGCCGGGCACCGGCACCGCCGGCGGCGGATCGCTCTGAGCGTTGCCGGCGTCCTGCGACGGCAGCGGTTCGCGGTACAGCAGGTCCATGCGTCCCTGCAGCGAGGCTGCAATCGTCTGCGCGACCGCCTGGAGCGAATTCTGCTCGCCGTCGCGCAGCGCAGATTCCATCTCGCGTGCATAGCGGCAGCCACCCCAGGGCAACACCAGCGTGGTGAGTCCCAGCAGCAGCAGCTTCAGTCGCAGCGACATCGACGCCTAAGGAATCATTCGACCCAGCGATAACCCATGCCGTAGACCGTCTGCAGGGCATCGAAGCTGGGAGCGAGCGCCTGAAACTTGCGGCGAATGCGCTTCACGTGCGAGGTGATGGTGTTGTCATCGAGCACCACGTTGGCCGCATCCATCAGCTGTTGACGATTGCGCACGTGACCGGGATGGCGCGCGAGCGCGTGCACGATCCAGAACTCGGTCAGCGACAACAGCACCACCTGACCATCCCATTGCGCCTGCATGCGCTCGGCATCGAGCAGCAGTGCCCCGCGGCGCACTAATTCGCTTGGCTGCTCCGGCTTGCGCAGCGCATCCACGCGGCGGAACAGGGCGTGCACGCGCGCGGTGAGGTGCGGCAGGCTCAGGTCCTTGGTGAGGAAGTCGTCGGCTCCGAGGCGCAGGCCCGAGACCGCATCGATCTCACTGTCACGCGCGGTGAGGAAGATGATTGGCAGTTCGGCCGACAGTGCCCGCAGCTGGCGGCACAGCTCGAAGCCACCCTCGGGTTCGTCCTGCAGCGAGATGTCGATCACCGCCAGATCCGGCAGCCGCGTGCTGCAGGCGGCCAGCGCCTCTGCGCGGTTGGCATAACAGCGCACTGCGTAGCCCTCCCGTGTGAAGGCGGCGGCGTAGTTGTCGCGGATGGCCGCTTCGTCCTCGACGATCGCGATGAGTCGCTTCATGCGACAAGGCTACCGCCTGCAGGTGCGTGTTGAAAGGACCTGGCGCACGCCATTTTGCGCCACAATTCTTCACCGCCGCGCCCGCATTGCATCCGCGCAGCGTGCGCGCCCGCGGTAGCTAATGGTGCTCCGAAACGCCAGCGGAGTACCCACATGGATCGGCACGCGCCCGCGTGGCTTGGCAGCGCACGCCGCGAGCGCCTTTGCAACTGGCTCGCGCTACTGGCGCTGCTCGCGATCGGCATCGTCTGTTAGCCGGACGTCGACGCGCCGAGCGCGCTGCGCTGAGCACGTGGTGAGTCCGGCCGCCGCTGCCCATCGCTGTGTCATAACTTACACGCCTGGCACAGAAGCGCCGGCCGTGCGGTGCCCGCGTTGAGACCACCCGAGGAGCGTGCTAGCTTGCTTGCCGCCTGAACAACAAGCACGGCACGGCGACTCGGGAGGACTCATGTTCCACCAAGTGATCGACCCGCTCGGTAATCTCACGCTCACCTGCCTGGTCGCCCTCGTTCCCGTGGTGGCCCTGCTGACCCTGCTGGCAGTGCTGCGCTGGCCGGCGTGGCTCGCGACCCTGCTCGGTTCGATCATCACGGTCGTGCTGGCCGCGTGGCTCTGGCACATGCCCTTTGGCGACGGCGCGCACGCCTATTTCTACGGCGCCGCCACCGGCGTCTGGAACGTTGACTGGATCACCTTCTGGGGGATGGTGCTGTTCAACACCCTCGCAGTGAGCGGTTTATTCGAGAACTTCCGCCGCTGGCTGATTGCTCAGGGCAGCATGGACGTGCGGGTGCAGACCATCCTGTTCGCCTGGGCGTTCGGTGCGCTGCTCGAGGGACTGGTCGGCTTCGGCTACCCGTGGGCCGTGGTGGCGCCCATCCTGATCTCCCTGGGGATCTCCGACCTGAATGCGATCCGCGTGGCGGCGATCGCCAACAATGCGCCGGTGTCCTTCGGCGCGCTCGGCGCCCCCATCATCGCGCTCGCCACGGTCACCAATTACGACCTGCTGCACCTCTCGGGAGCGGTCGGTACGGTGGTCGCGGTGCTGGCGCTGCTGCCACCGTGGGTATTGATCTACCTGGTCGCCGGCCGCCGCGGCCTGCGCGACGGCTGGCCGCTGGCCGTCGTCGGCTCACTCGGATACGTGGCGGGGCAGTATCCGACCGCACGTTATCTCGGCCCGTACCTGCCCGATGTCACCGGCGCGATCGTCTGCTTCATCGCGCTGTTGCTGCTGCTCAAGGTGTGGCAGCCGGCGACGGTGCTCGGCTACGGCGGGGTGCCGGTGGATGCGAACGTGGCGCGGCAGACGCGCGGCCACGGACTCAAG
>DATHMN010000165.1:0-2818 GCA_035487135.1 Steroidobacteraceae bacterium
CCAGCGCTGCTGCGGCTCGGCCGGAACCTACTCGGTCCTGCAGCCGCAGCTCGCCGGCCAGCTGCTGCGCGCGAAGCTTGCGGCGCTCGAGGCGGGCAGCCCGGACGTCATCGCCACCGCCAACATCGGCTGCCTGTTGCACATCGCGAGTGCCACGGCGGTGCCGGTGCGTCACTGGGTGCAGCTGCTGGCGGCGAGACTCGCCGATGGCTGACCAGTGGGGCGAGCGCATGCCGCGCTCGGTCGGTTTGCTGCAGACAATTGCGGTGTCGGTCGGCATTGCGATCGGCAGCGGTATCTTCCGCGTGCCCGCCACCGTCGCCGCGCAGCTGCACGCGCCCGGGCCGATGCTGCTGTGCTGGGTGATCGGCGGAGTGATCGCGCTGTGCGGTGCGCTCACGGTTGCGGAACTGGCCGCGGCCCTGCCGCGCTCGGGAGGCATTTTTGCCTACCTGCTCGAGGCCTACGGGCCATTGCCCGCCTTCCTGTTCGGCTGGACGGAGCTGGTGGTCATCCGTGCGGCGGCGCTCGGCGCGATCGCCACCATCTTCGCCGAGTACCTGGGGTGGTTCGTGCCGCTTAAGCCGGCGCAGGTCCACTACATGGCGGCGCTCGCCATCGTGCTCATCGGCGCCATCAACTACCTCGGAGTACAGCGGGCCGCCGCGATACAAAGCGCCGCTACCGCGCTGAAGTACGCGGTGCTGCTGGCGCTCGGGCTGCTCGCCTTCAGTGCCACCGGCGGCAGCAGCGCGCATTTCACCCCGGCCTGGCCGGGCGGGGCGCCAGTATCGCTGCTCGCCACGGCGCTGATCCCGGTGCTGTGGACGTACGACGGCTGGGCCGACCCCGCCTCGATGGGCGGCGAGATCAGCAATCCGCAGCGCAACCTGCCGCTGGCGCTCATCGCCGGCGCGGCCTGCGTCATGCTGGTATATCTGGTGGTGAACGTCGGCTTCATCTACGCGCTCGCGCCGGCGCAGATGGCGGGCGCCAGGCTGATCGCCGCCGATGTTGCCGCGCGCATCCCGCTGCTCGCCGGCCGCGGCGCGGCGGTGGTGGCGGCGGCGGTGGTGATCTCGGCCTTCAGCGGCCTGAACGCCTCGATGATGACCGGCTCGCGGATCTTCTATGCCATGGCCGACCGCGGCCTGTTCCTGGCGTTCGCCGCGCGCGTCTCGCCGCGCTTTCAAACCCCGTCCGTGGCCATCGGACTGGCCACCGTGCTCGGGGTCGGGTACGTGCTGCTGAACGATTTCGCGCAGCTGGCCGACAAGTTCATCCTCGGCATCTGGCCGTTCTACGCGCTCACGGTCGCCGCGGTGTTCGTGCTGCGGCGGCGCCGCCCGGAGCTGCCGCGACCGTATCGCGTGTGGGGTTTCCCGCTGGTGCCGGCCGCCTTCCTGCTCGCCTCCGCCCTCATGATCGGCAACGCGCTGTTCACCGATCCGCGCAACAGCGGTTTCACGTTCGCCATCATCCTCGCCGGCGTACCGGTGTTCTGGTTGCGCGCGCGCGCGGCCGGGGCGCGGCTTCGGTAAGATAGCGCGCCCCACGAAGGGACCCCCATGAGTGCGCGCAGCGCCGGTAACGGCGCCCTGGTATTCCTGTTCATTACGGTGCTGGTCGACTCGATCGGCTTCGGCATCATTCTGCCGGTGCTGCCGGGGCTGATCATGCAGCTCACCGGCGTGTCCATCGACCGGGCGGCGGGGTACGGCGGTGCGCTGTCATTCGTGTACGCACTGATGCAGTTCTTCTGCGCGCCGGTGCTCGGCAACCTGAGCGACCACTTCGGTCGCCGGCCAGTGCTGCTGTTCGCGCTGCTGGCACTCGGCTGCGACTACTTCATCATGGGGTTCGCCCCGGTGGTCGGCTGGCTGTTCGTGGGGCGCGCGGTCGCAGGCGTCGCGGGCGCCTCGTTCACACCCGCCTATGCCTACGTCGCCGACATCAGCCCGCCCGAGCGGCGCGCGCAGACCTTCGGCATGATGACCGCGGCATTCGGCATCGGCTTCATCGTCGGCCCCGCGATCGGCGGACTGCTCGGCACCTTCGGGCCGCGTGCCCCGTTCTTCACCGCCGGGACCATCGCGCTCGCCAACGTGACGTTCGGCTACTTCGCGCTGCCCGAATCGCTGCCGCGCGAGTCGCGGCGGTCATTTCATTGGTCGCGCGCCAATCCGCTCGGCACGCTGCTGCAGATGCGCCGCTATCCGGTGGTGCTGCTGATGCTCGGCGCGTTGCTCCTGTGGCAGCTGGCGCACCAGGTGCTGCCGAGCACCTGGGCGTTCTACACCATCTCCAGGTTCCACTGGACGAGCGCCCAGGTGGGTTGGTCGCTCGCCTGGGTCGGCCTGCTGATGGCGATCGCCCAGGGCCTGCTGACGCGCGTGCTGATCCCCTGGCTCGGAGGCGCGCGGCGTGCGGCGATCGCCGGCATGGGTGCCGCGGTGATCGCCTACCTCGGCTATGCGTTCGCGAGCGCCGGCTGGATGATGTACCTGTTTTCACTCACCACCTTCATCTTCGCGCTCACGTTCCCCTCGATGAACGCGCTGCTGTCGCAGCAGATCCCGGCCGATGCGCAGGGTGAGCTGCAGGGCGCGGTCGCCTGCGTTTACAGCCTGAGCGCCATTGTCGGGCCGCCGCTGATGACGCAGCTGTTCGGCTACTTCTCGGCACCGACCGCGCCGCTGCAGTTTCCGGGCGCCGCCTTCGTCAGCGCGGCGCTGCTCAGCGTCGGCTGTGCCGCGCTGTTCATACAGGCGCTGCGGCGGCAGGCGGCGCACGCCGCCGCGCAGCTGGCCGCCGCAAC
>DATHMN010000166.1:0-3216 GCA_035487135.1 Steroidobacteraceae bacterium
ACCGTCTCGGGCAGTGCCGCACACAGCTCGGTGATCTTCGTCAGCCGGAAATCTTCGTCACCGGTAGCAGCCATGACATCCTCGACTCGCGCGAGCGCCTGCCCGGCGGCGGCCGGGCGGTGCGCGCTATTTTGCGTAGTGCTGCGCGCCGCTGAAATGCAGCGACACGTAGGGCACATCTCCCACCACCCAGCTGTCGTGCGGCACCGCGGGGATGAAGAAGAGCTCGCCGGCGCGCAGCTCGATGACGCTGCCGTCGTCGAATGCGGCCGTGCCGGTGCCGGCGAGCACCATTCCCACGTGCGCCACCGTGCAACGCGACTGACCCAGCGCCTTGCCCACGTGCTCGGACCACTTCCACCCGGGCTGGTAGGTCGCGCGGCCGATGGTCATGCCGCCGATGTGCACCAGCTCGAACACGCCGCGCTCGAGCCGGCGGGTTTCGTCCGGGGACTCGAAGCGCTTGAGAATAACACCCGTGTCCAGCATTGCCGCAGCACTCACCTCACGAAATGACCGGTTGCCTGCCACGCTGCTCATCATGCGCCGGGTGAGGCGCGCACCGTCGCCGACACTTCGCAGCTCTTCGCGCCCGGCGGAGCCGAGCCGGCCAGGTCATAAGTGCGGCCGGGCTGCACATCGATGCTGAGCTCACCGGGAAGAAAACTGTCGCCCTCGCACATGACCGCGATGCGATGCTGACCCGGAGTGATCGTCACCCGGGTGCCCAGAGCTCCCTGGTGGGCCCAGAGTATCTCGCCGCCATCGACCTGCTTGATGAACACGCGCGCCCCGGCGGCAGTGTCGCCGATCAGCGTGGCGTTGCGCGCCGCCGCGGCGGGCGGGGGCTGCGCAGCGCAACCGATCGCCAACGCACTGATCAGCGCCGGGAAGAGAGATCGCAGTGACATGATCCGCTCCTTGTGAGGTCCCGACCCGCTTGCGCATCAGCGACCGTCGGTGCAGTGGTTGCGGCCCACCGCGCCGCCGCTCTCAGGCAAAGCGCATCGAGACGATGAGTATCAGGTTCGCCGCAAACAACAGGTGAAAGCATACGTGCAGCAGGTTTGGCCGCGGATTGTCGCCACGCGCCGGCAGGACCTGCCGCGTGCCCGCATACATCTTCGCGTAGAGCTGCTTGCGGCGCTGGCTGCAGCCGAACAGGTACGGGAGGTACCACATGATCGCCGCCGCAAGCGCCGTAATGGCGCAATAGACCGCCCAGTAGTCGATCACTGCCTCCGGCTTGGGCTTTCGCCAGTAGTAGAGCGCCAGAGCGACCGCCGTGCCCGGGAAGACCGCATTCACCAGCGTGGCGAGGCGCAACTGCGCGCGGCCGACGACCGACTGGACCTGATGGCCGTGCGTCCACCCAGGGATCTCCAGCCAGTCGTGAAGGACAATGACTGCAAATTGCACCGCGATGAGGACGGTAAACAGTGTTTCCATGCGGCCCAGGCGTGGAACGCTACGTCGGAAAAATCCGCCTGTGTATCTTACGCCGCGCTGGCGCCAAGCCAAAGCAGGCGCTGCTTGCGGCTTGCCCGCCACGGGATCATGCGCTGGCGGAGCGCGGGCTGCGCGAGCCTGTTGATGACGCGCTGCCGGAAACGCGGGCGTCCGGCGCGACTCGCGCGAGCCTTTGCATCCACGCGCGCCGTTGGTGCACGATCGCTTCCCTAAGTGCGGTCCGCAGGCCGACACCGGGAGACGAGGACATGATCAAGGTAAGCGTGATGTATCCCAATACAAAGGGCGCGAGATTCAACCACGAGTACTACCGCGACAAGCACATGCCGCTGGTGAAGGCGCGCATGGGCGAGAAGTGCAAGCACTACACCGTCGACAAGGGTATTGCCGGCGGCACGCCGGATGCACCGGCGACCTATATCGCCATGTGCCATCTGTTCTGCGATTCCGTGGAGAGCTTCCAGGCCGGTTTCGGCCCGCACGCCAAGGAGATCATGGCCGACATACCGAAGTACACCGACCTGTCGCCGGTGATTCAGATCAGCGAGGTCGTCGTCGGCTGAAAGCTCACTGCCTGGGTGCAGGCGCGCACGATGGCGGGCGCGGGGCATTCGCGATCATCGCTCCGACGTCGTGAGAGTCGATGCCGGCGATGAAGCGCTGCGCGATCTGCGTGGCGGTGAGCAGGGTGTGCGATCTCGGGCACTCATTTGATGTAGTAACCGCTGACGCGCCAGCGCCCGTCGGGGTCCTTCATCAGCGCCAGCGTTTCCGTTGCCGCAGGGTTGTTCCTGAATCTGGTCGCGAACTGAATGACAGCGTGCTCCCCGTCCGGACCGTCGGCCGCAGAGTGCGCAAACGTGACCGACCATACGGTACGCCGCTTCAGTGCTCCGACGGAACTGCGTACCTGGGACACCCTCGACACCCATTGCCACTGCTCGAGGGACTTCTGGAAGGAGTCGGCCGACATCACCCAGCTCTGCGCATAGCCACCGTCATCCACCAGGCTGAGCCAGTTGCGCGCGGCCTGCTCCACCGCGTGCTCGGGCGTGTCTTCTGCGCAACCGGGCGGGGAAGCGGTCATGAGAACCACCAGAGTCGCAAGTCCTGCTAATGCCTTCATATGAGTCCCCGTGTCACCCCGTCTCAGGCGGACGGTTTCGGAAAGTCCACCCGTCAATTCGCCAGAGCGTGCAGCTTGAGGACGGTTGCCCAGTTTCTCGTCGTGGCCGACTTGCCCACCTTGCCGAGGAGAGCTACGCCGGCCTTGCTTTCCAGGATGCCAGCGGCGCACAGCAGGTACGCGGCATGCTTGCCCATGGCAAAGCGCTCGGGAGGCACCACGAGCGGCTCGAGGGCGGCAAGACCCGCCAGCGCTTTGCTGTCCTGAACGAACGCCACGAGCAAGCGCGGATGCTCATTCGCCGGAGGCTTGATCGGATTCTCCGCGATGATGGCTGCCAGTTCGCCTGCCGACTTGACGATGACCGGCACGTCAACCTTGAGTTGAGTGCAGATCGCGGCAGCAATGTCGAGCGAATGCTTCGCGGGCGTGCCGCGCGGGGCACGGAAGACGGCGTTGCCGCTGTTGAGCAGGGTAGACACACCCGTGTAGCCCAGCGCGCAGAGCAGAGCCCGCAGCTCGCCCATCGGTACACGCTTGCCTTTGCCGACATTGGCGCCGCGCAGCAGGGCTACGAACGCAGGCACCGGCGACGCCTAATGGTGAAGCTGTGCGGGCGG
>DATHMN010000167.1:0-3324 GCA_035487135.1 Steroidobacteraceae bacterium
ATCACCGCGGCATTGGCCGTGGCCGCACTGCCGGTTGACCGGTTCTGTTTCGAGGGGTTCCTGCCCGCGGGCGGACGTGAACGGCGGGCCTGCCTCAGTGCGCTGGCGACGGAGCCCCGCACGATGGTGTTCTTCGAGGCCCCGCACCGCATCGCCGAGACTCTGGTTGACTTGTCAACACAATTCGGGGCCCGGCGCCGGGCGGTAATAGCGCGCGAGCTCACCAAGCTCCATGAAACAGTGTATCGCGGCACGCTCGAAGAACTGCTCGCGTTGGCAGGCGAAGACCCGAACCTGCAGCGTGGCGAAATCACGCTGATCGTACAGGGGGCCCCGCAGGCGGAGGCGGCCGCGGATGTTGCGCTGATGCGCCGTGCGCTGGAGCTGTTGGTGCGCGAGTTGCCACCGGGCAAGGCCGCTGCCATCGCGGCCCAGCTCGCCGGCGGCCTGCGTGCGGATGCGTACGAGCTGGCGATGCAGATGCGCGCCGCTCGGGGGGACGGCTAAGACGGGCCGTTGCCCCGCGACCCGCAAGTCCGTATGGTGGGCGGCGAAGTCGGCCGGGCAATCGCTGCATTCCATCGGTTGGGATGGGGAGGAAAGTCCGGGCTCCCGCGAATAACGTGCCAGGTAACGCCTGGGGGGCGTGAGCCCACGGAAAGTGCAACAGAGAGCAAACCGCCTAAGTCGCCGCCCGGCAACGGGTTGCGGCCGGTAAGGGTGAAACGGTGCGGTAAGAGCGCACCGCGTCGGTGGCAACACTCGACGGCTAGGTAAACCCCACGTGGAGCAAGGCCAAATAGGGAAGCAGCCTTCTGCCGCAAGGCTCAAGGCAGCGTCGATTCGTGCGCGCTTCCGGGTAGGCCGCTAGAGGCCCTTGGTGACGGGGGTCCACAGAGGAATGATTGCCCTCGACAGAACCCGGCTTACAGGCCGACTTCTTTGATTTACAGGGGTGCGCTGCGTTACCTACTGTATAAGCTTTTCGCAGCAAGCTTCTGATTGATAACAAGACTATCGCGCAAAGCGCGATCCGAGCCTCGTCTTTCGACGATAAGTCGTTGTGAAAACGACAAATTTTTCCATCCTTTCATTGACATAGGGCATCGCAAATTCCTATAGTGCCGCCAGGTGGGGAAAAGTGGGGGGAAGTGGGCTTCCCGCCCCAGGGGTCTCATGTTCCGCGGTGCAGCAAAGGTCACTCTCGACGCTAAGGGGCGCATGGTTCTGCCGGCCCGGGTGCGGGACGTCCTGACGCAGCTCGGGGAGCAGCAGCTGGTGGCCACGGTCGATCGCGACCAATGCGTGTTGGTCTACCCGCTGGGGGACTGGCAGAGGCTGCAGGACCAGCTGATGAATCTTCCGAACCTCAACTCAGAGGCGCGCTGGTTGCAGCGGCTGCTGGTGGGGTACGCCACGGACCTGGACATCGACAGTCATGGACGCGTGTTGATTCCCGGGGAGTTGCGCGAATTCACCGGCCTGCAGCGCGACGCAATGCTGTTCGGGCAGGGAAACCACCTTGAGCTATGGGACGAGAGCGCCTGGAAGCAGGCCTCTCTGGCCTCCATGAAGCCGGAGCTGCGTTCCACTGCTGCGGCGACCGGACTGGATGAAGTAAAGCTGTCGGCGGGAGCGCCTAGTGCCCCGCCAGCACAAAAGTGATCGGACTCATCGACGAGCACGATGCGGTGCTCGTCGATGAAGTGCACGCGGGACTGGCTGTCAGGGCGGGTGGGTACTATGTCGATGCAACGTTCGGGCGCGGCGGCCACACGGCACGCATTCTCAAGACCGTGGGTGGAGAAGGCCGCGTGCTCGCGCTCGACCGCGACCCGCAGGCCATCGCGGCGGGCCGCCGGCGCTTCGCCAACGACCTGCGGCTCACGCTCCAGCACGCGCCGTTTTCGGACCTCGCGGTTCTTGTGCCGGCGCATTCGCAGGGACGGCAATGCGCCGGCGTGCTCTTTGACCTCGGCGTATCGTCCCCGCAGCTCGACGCGCCGGAACGCGGCTTCAGTTTCCGGGCCGACGGTCCGCTCGATATGCGTATGGACCCGACACGCGGTGAGCCGGTTGCTGCATGGCTCGCCCGGGCGAGCGTCGACGAGATGCGCGAGGTGATCGCGACGCTCGGCGAGGAACGCTTCGCGCGCCGCGTCGCGCAAGCCATCGCCACTGCGCGCGAGCGCACACCCATCACGCGCACCGCGCAGCTGGCCCAGCTGCTCGCGCGCGCCGTGCGCACGCGCGAACCGGGCAAGAATCCGGCGACGCGCACCTTCCAGGCGCTGCGCATGTTCATCAACGACGAACTCGGACAGCTGCAGGCGGGTCTGGACGCGGCGTTCGCGGTGCTGGCGCCAGGCGGGCGACTGGCGGTCATCAGCTTCCACTCGCTGGAGGACCGCGCGGTCAAGCAATTCATGGCGCGGCACTCCAGCGTTGACCCGGCGCTGGCGCGCCTGCCGGTGATTCCAGCTTCGGCGCAGCCGCGCATGAAACTCGTCGGGCGCAAGCAGCGGGCCACGGCGCAGGAACTGGCGCGCAATCCGCGTGCGCGCAGCGCGCTGCTGCGAGTCGCCGAGAAGCTGGCATGAAGCTGTCACGAACAGTGGTCTACGCCGTAGTCGTGCCGCTGTTGTGGCTGATGGCGCTGGGCTCCGCCGCCGGCGCCGTGTGGTGCAAGCACCGCACACGGGAGCTCTTCATGCAGCTGCAGCAGCTGACGCAACAGCGGGACAACTTGGACATCGAGTGGGGCCAGTTGCAGCTGGAACAGAGCGCCTGGTCACAACACGCCTTTGTTGAAAACGTCGCCACCAGCCGTTTGCACATGAGCACGCCGCCCGCGCAGGAGATCAAGATCGTCGCTCCATGAGGCACAGGATTGCACGTGATCGGACAGCAGGCTCGTTTCGCTGGCGGGTCTGGCTGATACTTGGCCTGCTGACGGCAGCGGGCGCGGGACTGCTCGCGCAAGCGGCGCACCTGCAGCTGTACCAGCACGACTTCTACAGCTCCGAAGGCAACGAACGTTTCGCGCGCGTGGCCACCATCACGGCGCATCGCGGCATGATCACCGACCGCAACGGTGAGCCGCTGGCGATCAGCACGCCGGTCGACTCGGTATGGGTGAATCCGCAGGAACTGGCGCCCGCACCAGAGCAGATTCCGCGTCTGGCGCAGGCGCTGAAGCTCGACCGCCAGGCGCTCACCCAGCGCATCACGAGCAACATGGACCGCGAGTTCCTGTACGTGGCGCGCCAACTGCCGCCGGCCGATGCTGAGAAGGTGCGCGACCTGGCCATTCCCGGCGTCTAT
>DATHMN010000168.1:0-17203 GCA_035487135.1 Steroidobacteraceae bacterium
CCGGGCGGTGACATTCTGGTTCTGAATTGCGGTTTGCCGCCGGGGACGCCGATGGAGACACAACAATGACCCATGAGATTCGCGCATTTGAATTCGCCTTGGGATTGTTCACGGTGATGATTGGCCTCGCCATCACTGACATTGCCCTGAGCCTTCACCGCTTGATACGCCGCCGTGAAACCGTGCGCTGGGATCCGCTGACCCTGCTCGCCGCGGTCTTCGCGTTGCTGATGACGATTGGCATGTGGTTTGATCTGTGGGGCATCCGCAACGCCACCTCGGTGCGACATTTCTTCTTGTATCTGGTGCTGCTCGCATCGTTCTTCGTGTTGTTTCTCATCTCTGCCTCAAGCCTGCCGGACGAGGTAGTCGGACCGGTGGATTTGCGGGCGTTCTACGACTCGAATCGGCGCTACTACTGGAGCCTCGTGACGATCTTCCAAGTGATCTATGTGGCCTTAGGCGTTCACTTTGTCGGCGGCCTGTTCGCGCAGATGCCGCGCGCGGCAGTGGCAATCACCGCGATCCAGTGGAGCGCGCTGGTCCTGATCCCCGTGGCGCTGTTCTTCGTGCGCGCCCGCGCCGTTCATTACGTGGGCCTGATCATCCTGCTCGCGATCGACCTATGGCATTACTCGCTCTACGCAATCCTTTGAAGCGTACTGGTCTCCAGCGTACTTCGCATAATGTATATTATGGTAAATAAGATATGGATACGGCAGGGGCTCAGCCTTCGGGTCTACGCATTGAATCGCCCTGAACGACTCTCGCCTCCCGTGCTGAAATGAGCTCGCCACTCCGTAACCCGCTTTGAGCGAAAATTACAGCCATGGCGTACGAACAACTCGAGCAGATCGAAACGAGAATCGCCTTCCTTGAGCGCGCAAATTCTGAGTTGAGCGATGTTCTCGTAAGGCAGCAGCAAGATATCGCGGCTCTCACCCGGTGGATCAAGGAACTGGCCCAACGCCTGGATGCCGCGCAGAGCGCCACTGTCGAGCGCGGTCCGGAAGACGAACGCCCGCCTCATTATTAGAGCTGAGCGCGGCTAAATGACGCCGGACCTGCAGCAGCGACGAGCCACGACGCCGCAAGAGATTATCCGCTGTGGGAACTGGGTGCCGGTGCGACGAGCTTTGTGGTCCACTGCTCGAAGGCAGTCATGAACTTAGCCAGGAAACCTTTGACATCATCGCTCTTGAGCTTCCCCGTCTCGTCAAAGAGATCGCCGGCTCCGCTGATGTAAGCCTCCGGCTGCTGCATGGCGGGCATATTAAGGAATACCAAGCTCTGTCGAACCGCGTGGTTCGCACCGAACGCCCCGAGTTTACCGGGCGTCACGCTCACGATGGCTGCAGGCTTGCCGTTCCACGCGTTCTTTTGCGGCGGTCGTGAGCCGACGTCCAGCGCGTTCTTGAGACAGCCGGGAACGGATCGATTGTATTCCGGGGTCAAAATGAGGACGGCATGGGCCTTGGCAACTTCACGCCGAAAATCGACCCACTCGTTCGGCGGCGTAATGTCGAGGTCTTGGTTGTATAACGGCAAGCCGCCGATTTCGACCAAGCGACATCGCAAGGACGGCGGCGCCATGTGCATGAGCACGTTGGCGAGCTTGCGGGTATAGGAAGCCTTCCGAAGACTTCCGACCAAGACCACGACGTCGAATTGCGCTTGCATGAGGCCCTCCAGGTGATTGCCGTTCTTTGTAGGCCGACGCGCAAGTCTGTGAGTCCCGGCAAGGATTGCGGTACCTTGAATCTTTCAAGCACCCGGGACTATCGCATTCGCCGGGCTCGTCGAAAAGTCCGGCGCAGACACACCGCGATATCATGTCGACTCACGTCTGCACCTGAACTGAATCGTGCCGCAATCGTCACGCCCCGCGCGACCCATGTCGTTGGTGAAGGTTTACCTGCGTGTCCTGGGGTTGCTGGCGCCGGAAAAATGGCTGGCCATGGCGCTGGCCTTGGCCAACGTGGCGCTCGCGGCCGTGTTCCTGCTCGAGCCGTGGCTGTTTGGCCGTGTGATCGATGCGCTCGTCGGCAAGACGCCGGGAACTCCCTGGAACTACATCGCCTGGTGGACGGGCGTGGGCTTTTTTGGCGTGGCGGCGAATGTCTTGATCGCTCTGTACTCTGACCGGCTCGCCCACCGGCGCCAGCTGGCCGCGATCGTCGAATTCTTCGAACACTCCCTCGCGCTGCCGCTGGCGTTCCACGATCAGCAGCATACCGGGCGTCTGCTGCACACGTTGCATTCCGGCAGCGGCAATCTGTTCATGCTGTGGCTCGCTTTCTTCCGCAGTCATCTGAGCACGCTCATCGCGGTGCTGGTCATGGTGCCATTCGCGCTGCATATCAACTGGAAACTGGCGCTGCTGATGATCGTGCTGATGTTCAGCTTCGTGCTCTTCAACACGCTGGTCGTGCGGCGCACCGACCGGGCGCAGCGCCAAGTGGAGCAGCTCAACCGGGAGATCTCAGAGCGCTCCGGTGATGTGTTCGGCAACGTCATGGTGGTCCAGAGCTTCGCCCGCGTCCGGGATGAGGCGGCTGCGCTGCGCCAGCTGGTGGCCCAGGTGCTCAACGCACAATATCCGGTGCTGCGCGGTTGGGCCTGGGCAGCGGTCGCCAATCGCGCGGCGAGCACGCTCACCGTCATTGGCCTGTTCGTCCTCGGGGTTCAGCTGCACGGCAAAGGTGAGATTAGCGTCGGGGCCATCGTCAGCTTCGTGGGTTTCGCGCTGATGATGATTGGGCGCATGGAACAGCTGGCCGGCTTCATCTCTGATCTGTTCTTCCAGGCGCCCGCGCTGGCGAACTTCTTCGAAGTGCTCGACACGCGCAGCCCGCTGCAGGAGCGCGCGGATGCGCCCGACCTGCAGATCACCAGAGGCGCCGTCAGCTTCGAGAACGTATCCTTCGGCTACGATGCCGCCCACCCGGTGGTGCAGGACCTCTCGTTCCGCGCGGCCGCGGGCGGCACCGTCGCCTTCGTCGGCCCCACCGGCGCCGGCAAGACCACTGCCCTGTCCCTCCTCTACCGCGCCTACGATCCGAGCAGCGGCCGCATCACCATTGACGGCACCGATATTCGCGCGGTGAATCTGACCTCGCTGCGGCGCCAGATCGCCGTGGTGTTCCAGAATCCGGGACTTCTGTATCGCTCGATTTCCGAGAACCTGCGCGTCGGCAAGCCGGATGCGAGCGACGCCGAGCTCGAGGCTGCCGCGCGCGCTGCCGAAGCGCACCAGTTCGTCAGCCTCAAACCGGAAGGGTATGGCGCACTGGTCGCCGAGCACGGCAAGTCGCTCTCCGGCGGCGAACGACAGCGGCTGTCCATTGCGCGTGCGATGCTGAAAGATGCACCGCTGCTCATCCTCGATGAAGCCACCAGTGCGCTCGACAACCTCACCGAGGCTCGCGTCCAGCGAGCACTCGGAAACCTGATGAAAGGCCGCACGACCTTCGTCATCGCCCACCGTCTGTCGACCGTACGGAGCGCCGACCTGATCGTCGTCCTCAAGGATGGCCGGCTCGTCGAGCAGGGGCGCTACGACGAGCTCGTGCGTCTGGGAGGTGTTTTCGCGGAACTGGACGCGCAGGGGAAATTCGTGGCCGACGCCGTCGCTGAGCCCGGCGCCGACCTGGCGGCATCGCTCGGCGAGCTGGATTAGCCTGCGCCCGCCTGCAGCAGCGCGTTTTCTCAGTCCGCGTACTTGATGCTACATCCGTACGGTCGCGTGAACGCCGTGCCGACCGCCTGGCCGGCGAGTGCCGAGGTCAGGGCCGCCGCAACATAGTTCTTGGAGGCCGGGATATCACTGGCGTCGGTCGTCGCGTGATCGTCGATCGCGCCGTCGTAAATGAGCTTGCCGGTCGGATCAATCACGAACATGTGTGGCGTGGTCTTGGCCGCGTACAGGTGACCGATCGTGCCTTTGGGATCGAGGATCGCCGCGGTTGGGTCAGCGTGCACCAGGCTGATATAGGAATTTTCCTGCGCGGCGCTCATGTAGCCCTGCTGGCCAGGTGCCGACGACAGCACCGTGAGCCACACGACTCCCTTGCTGGTCCACTGCTTTTGCAGCGACTGCATGTTGCCGCTCGCGTAGTGCTTCTTGGTATACGGGCAGCCATTGTTGGTCCACTCGAGCACCACGAACTTGCCGCGGTATTCCGCCAGCTGGTGGGTACGGCCGTTGGAATCAGTGCCGGTGAAATCGGGCGCAGCATCGCCGACCCGCACGGCGAACGCCGCCGGGACGAACGCGCAGAGCGTCACGACCGCCATAGCGAGCTTCAAACGATAAGCGGCGGACCGCATACGCGTCTCCTTGTAGTTCGATGAGTCCCCGGCTGCTACGGAGCTTTGCCGATGGCAGCCACCTTCGCTGCGCTGACCTCCGCCAGCGCCGCCTCGATGATCCCTGGCGTCAGCACTTCCGGCAGCACCTTCGGCGCCGCGCCCGGTTCGGCCGGGTAGATCACATAGGTCGGCACACCGCCGCGCCCGAGGCTCGCGAGTGTTTGCGCGATGACCTCGTCCTGATGGGTCCAGTCGGCGCGCACCAGCGCCACCCCACTCGCCTTCAGCCGCTGCTGCACGTCCTGCCGGCTGAGCACTACGCGCTCGTTGACCTGGCAGCTGAGGCACCAACTGGCCGTGAAGTCGACGAACACAGCGCGACCCTGGCCGCGATAGTTCTCCACCAACGCGGGAGTGAACGGCTCCCACTGAGCACCACCGGCAGAGGTGGTGGCGGCTGCCGGTCCCGCCCCGGCGTCCTGCCCGTGCGTGAGTGGCAAGGCCACTGCGAGGGCGCCGACGAGGACTGCAGCGATGGTCGCACCGAGGCGTGCCGGCCAGCGTCCGAGAATCCAACCGGCGACGGCGAGCAGCAGAAATGCGCTCAGCAGCAAGACCACGGCGTTGGCACCGGCCGACCCGTCGTAGACCCATACCAGCCAGATGACGGTCGCGAACACCGGGACTGCCGTCGCCTGCTTCAGCAGCTCCATCCACGCGCCCGGTCGCGGCAGCACCCGGGTCCAGGCCGGATTGAATGACAGCAGCAGGTAGGGGGCAGCTAGACCGAGCGCGAGCGCAGTGAACACGATGAAGGTCACAAGTGCCGAGCTCGCGAGTGCATAGCCGACCGCCGCCCCCATCAGCGGCGCCGTGCAAGGCGTGGCCACGATGACCGCAAGCACCCCGGTGAAGAAGCTGCCGGCGTAACCGCTGCGGCGCGCCAGGCCCGATCCGGTATCGCTGAGCGAGAGCCCGATCTCGAACTGGCCAGCAAGTGACAGGCCCAGAAAGAACAGCAGCAGGGCGATGAGCGCGACGAAGCCGGGCGACTGAAACTGGAATCCCCAGCCCAGCTGGTGACCGGCGCCGCGCAGGGTGAGCAGTGCCGCGACAATGGCCCAGAACGACAGCAACACCCCGAGTGTGTACACCAGGCTGTGCGAGCGGAATGTGCGGCGCTCTTCGCCGGAGCTCTGCACCAGCGCGAGCGCCTTGATGAACAGCACCGGGAAGACGCACGGCATCAGATTGAGAATGATGCCGCCGAGAAACGCCAACAGCGCGATGCTGGCGAGGTTTTGCGCCGGCGCAGCGGCGCTGGCGGCGAGCGCTCCCGGCATCGCGCGGATCTCAAATGCGCGATCGCCGCTCAGGACAATCACGCCGTGCAGCTCCTGGGGAGCCGTGGTGAGATTCTCGTCCTGGGTCATTGTCAGCTGAAAGCCGTTCGCGACTGGCTTCATGAACTGCGGTGCGGCGTTGGCGATGAGATTCTGGTCGGCGGGGAAGAATTGCGCGGAGCTTTCTCTGCGGCCGGTCACGACGGCCAGAACGACCTGCTTGCCGGAGGTCGTGAACCTTGCCTGATCGCTCGCAGGCAGAGGCGGCGGCACCGCATTCTCAAACCGTGCCAACAGGCGCGCATCCTCCGTCATCGTGGGCAGTCCCGGCGCGGAGTCGAGTGCTGTGCGCTCGAGCGACAGGTTGGCGCTTCCGGGAATGCACATCTCCCGGCAGACGAGCCATTTCGCGCTGCCGCCCAGGGTGACTGTCGGCCCCGTCGGCTTGAAGTCGGCTGCCACCCGCACGGGAATCGGGAAGAGCACCTCTTTCTCGTAGCCGTAGTCCATGAGCGGACCCAGCGGCAGGCGCTGCGGAGCGGGAAATTCGAGCGCACCGGCCGAGATGCCCGGCGGCAGTTGCCATTTCATTCCGGGCGGCTGGCCCGAATCACCCGCATTCAGCCAGTAGACATGCCAGCCGGGCTGCAGCTTGAAGTAAAGGCCCGCCTTGAACTGCTGTCCCGGGTACACCTGGGCCGGCGGCACGACCAGCTGGACGCTCAGCTGCTCATCACTGGCGGTCGCAGCGGCACGCACGGCGGCGGTCGCGCACAGCGACAAGAGGAGGAAACAGATGCTTAGGCGGCGCAGGTGCATACGGGTCCGCCGCTATTTTACGGCCTTGTGGCCGGCGCTGAAGTTACAGATTGCTGCGGATGCGGTTCCCTTCTCGTTTTGGCCGCCGCAGCGTCAAATGGGCGCTGCGGAGATGCGTTCCCGCCCTGCCCCGAGACTGGCAGGACAGCACACGGCTGCGGAGCCTCAGCGGTGCCCGCCGGCGGCTACACACCCCAGGTCTTCTTCGCGTCCGCGCGCTGCGCGGTTGCGCTGCCCTACTCCGACTCACCCGCACCGACGGTCGTTGACGTCCACGGGGCACTGCCGGGCGCGGTGCAATGCGGCGAACCGGTGGTGACGGCGGCCGGCAGAGGTCGCACCAACGCGGCGCTGACCGCACTGCTTGCGCGCGGCCGCGCAATTGCTGCCTGCGTCAGCTAGGGCATACACTCGGGCGCGTCGAATGCCTTCACAAAGGGGACCTCGATGGTCGATATGACCCGCCGCCAGTTTCTGGCTGTGACGGGCAGCTCGCTCGCCGGATCGAGTCTCGTCCTGATGGGGTTCTCCCCTGCCAGGGCCCTCGCCGAGGTGCGCGAATTCAAGCTGACCCGCGCCACCGAAACGCGTAACACCTGTCCCTACTGCGCCGTCGCCTGCGGCATCCTCATGTACGGGCTGGGCGACTCAGCCAAGAATGCCAAGGCCAGCATCATCCACATCGAGGGCGATCCGGACCATCCGGTCAATCGCGGCACGCTGTGCCCGAAGGGCGCGGGCCTGCTCGACTTCGTGCACAGCCCGAGTCGGCTGCAGTACCCCGAGTACCGCGCCCCGGGATCGGAGCAGTGGCAGCGCATCTCCTGGGACGATGCACTGGATCGCATCGCCAAGCTCATGAAGCAGGACCGCGATGCGCACTTCCAGAGCAAGACCGCCGACGGTAAGACGGTCAACCGCTGGCTGAGCACCGGCATGCTGGCGGCCTCGGCCAGCAGCAACGAGGTCGGCTACCTCACGCACAAGGTGATGCGCAGTTTCGGCGCTCTCGGATTCGACAACCAGGCGCGTGTGTGACACGGCCCGACGGTGGCAGGTCTTGCCCCGACGTTTGGCCGTGGAGCGATGACGAATCACTGGGAGGACATCAAGAACGCCGACATCGTCCTGATCATGGGCGGCAATGCTGCCGAGGCGCATCCGTGCGGATTTAAATGGGTCACCGAAGCCAAGGCGCACAATAAGGCGCGCCTGATCGTCGTGGATCCGCGCTTCAATCGCTCGGCGAGCGTCGCCGACGTCTATGCGCCGATCCGTACCGGCACCGACATCGTGTTCCTGGGCGGAGTGATCCGCTATCTGCTGGCGAACGACAAGATTCAGCACGAGTACGTCAGGAACTACACCGACTTCACCTTCATCGTGCGTGAGGATTTCGCCTTCCAGGACGGCCTCTATTCGGGCTACAACGCCGACAAGCGCAGCTACGACAAGACCACCTGGGAATACGAGATCGGCAGCGACGGTTTCGTCAAGACCGACCCGACGCTGGCCCATCCGCGCTGCGTGTTTCAGCTGATGAAGCAGCACTACGAGCGCTACACGCCCGAGATGGTCGAGCGCGTCTGCGGCACACCCAAGGAGAAATTCCTCCAGGTCACCGAGATGATGGCCTCCACGGCGACGCCGACGCGCGCCATGACGATCATGTACGCGCTCGGCTGGACGCAGCACTCCATCGGTACGCAGATGATCCGCACCGGCGCGATGGTGCAGCTGCTGCTCGGCAACATCGGTATCGCCGGTGGCGGCATGAATGCGCTCCGCGGCCACTCCAACATCCAGGGGCTGACCGATCTCGGCCTGATGTCGAACCTGTTGCCCGGTTACATCAATCTGCCGAGCGAACAGGAACAGAGCTACGACGACTTCATCAGCGCGCGCGCCTTCAAGCAGCTGCGGCCCAACCAGCTGAGTTACTGGCAGAACGTCGACAAGTTCGTGGTGAGCCTGATGAAGGCCTGGTGGGGCGATGCGGCGACTGCCGACAATCACTGGGCCTACGATTATCTGCCGAAGCTCGACAAGCTCTATGACCTGCTGCAGATGGTCGAGCTCATGCACACCGGCCAGATGAACGGCTTCATCTGTCAGGGATTCAATCCGCTGGCCGCCGCGCCCAACAAGGCGAAGCTGAATCAGAGTCTGGCGCAACTCAAATACCTGGTGATCATGGACCCGCTCGCCACGGAGACGTCTGAGTTCTGGCGCAATTTTCCCGAGCACAACGAGGTCGACACCAAGCAGATTCAGACCGAGGTGTTCCGCCTTCCGACCAGCTGCTTTGCCGAGGAGGAAGGTTCGCTCACCAACTCTTCACGCTGGCTGCAGTGGCACTGGAAGGGGGCGGAGCCGCCCGGGGCGGCGCGCTCCGATCTCGAGATCATGGCGGGCCTCTTCACCCGCATGCAGACGCTCTACAAGTCGCAGGGCGGCGCCTTCCCTGATCCGATCGTCAATCTCTCCTGGCCCTACGTGCGCCCCGACAGCCCGGCGCCGCAGGAGCTGGCGCGCGAATACTCCGGCAAGGCGCTCAAGGACCTCGCCGATGCGAAAGACCCCAGCAAAATCACCCGCAAAGCCGGCGAGCAGCTGGCCGGGTTTGCCGAGCTGCGCAACGATGGCTCGACCGCGAGCGGCTGCTGGATTTTCTGCGGTGCCTGGGGGCCGAACGGCAATCTGATGGCGCGACGTGATAACGCCGACCCGACCGGGATCGGTCAGACGCTCAACTGGGCATTCGCCTGGCCGGCCAACCGGCGCATTCTGTACAACCGCGCCTCGTGCGATCTCAACGGCAAGCCCTTCAACCGCGCGCGCTCGCTGGTGTCCTGGAACGGCTCGGCCTGGGTCGGTGCGGACATCCCGGACTTCAAGGCCGACGAGGACCCCACCCATGGCATGGGCCCGTTTATCATGAATCCGGAGGGCGTCGCGCGCTTCTTCGGCCGCAAGAATCTCGTCGAGGGGCCCTTTCCCGAGCATTACGAGCCGTTCGAGACGCCGCTGGCGACCAATCCGCTCAGCCCGCAGCAGGCGCACACGCTCAACAATCCCGCCGCGCGCGTGTTCGATGATGACCGCAAGGCCTTCGGCAAAGCCGCGGAGTTTCCGCACGCGGCCACGACTTATCGGCTGACCGAACACTTCCACTACTGGAGCAAGCACGTACGGCTCAATGCGATCATCCAGCCCGAGCAGTTCGTCGAGATCGGCGAGGCGCTGGCCCGCGAGATCGGCATTGCCTCCGGCGATCGCGTCAAGGTGTCCTCCAACCGCGGCTATATCAAAGCGGTCGCCGTAGTGACCAAGCGGCTGCGGCCGCTCAGCATCGAGGGCAAGACGCTGCACCACGTCGGCATTCCCATCCACTGGGGATTCAAGGGGCTGGCAAAGCCCGGTTACCTCGCCAACACGCTGACGCCGGTGGTCGGCGATGCCAATTCGCAGACTCCCGAGTTCAAATCGTTCTTGGTCAAAGTCGAGCGCGCATAGGAACAGCACATGGCACTGCAGTCACTCGACATCGCGCGCCGCTCGGCCACCACCACGCCCTCCCCGTCCATCCGCCGCGCTTCGGTCGGCGGCGGCGTGGCCAAGCTGATCGACACCACCAAGTGCATCGGCTGCAAGGCCTGCCAGGTGGCCTGCATGGAATGGAATGACCTGCGCGATGAGATCGGCACCAATATCGGCCAGTACCAGAATCCCCACGACTTGAGTGCCAGCAGCTGGACGCTGATGCGCTTTGCCGAGGTCGAGGATGCCAAGGGCGATCTCGAGTGGCTGATCCGCAAGGACGGCTGCATGCACTGTGACGATCCGGGCTGTCTGAAGGCCTGCCCCTCACCCGGGGCGATCGTGCAGTACGTCAACGGCATCGTGGATTTTCACGAGGAAAACTGCATCGGCTGCGGCTACTGCATCACCGGCTGCCCATTCAACATTCCGCGTATCTCCAAGCGCGATCACAAAGCGTACAAGTGCACCCTGTGCTCGGACCGGGTCGCAGTCGGCCTCGAGCCCGCCTGCATCAAGTCCTGTCCGACCGGCGCGCTGGTGTTCGGCACCAAAGAGGACATGAAGCTGCACGCCGCCGAGCGCATCGAAGATCTCAAATCGCGCGGCTTCGACCAGGCCGGACTGTACGATCCGGCCGGTGTCGGCGGCACGCATGTCATGTATGTGCTGCATCACGCTGATCAGCCCCAGCTCTACAGCAATCTGCCGCGCGAACCGCACATCAGCCCGGTGGTACGCGCCTGGAAGGGTGCGACCAAGCCGCTGGCGCTCGCCGTCATGGCCTTCACCGCGCTCGCCGGCTTCTTCCATTACATCCGCGTCGGTCCGGACGAGACCGATGAGCACGACGAAGAGGCGGCGCGGCAGATGGCCCGGCAGCAGGAGAAGATGCCATGAGCGAGCCGCACACACCGCCGGTGCCCCGCAGCGAACTGATCGTGCGCTACAACAAGGACCAGCGCACCAATCACTGGCTGGTCGCGATGTGTTTCATTCTCGCCGCGCTCTCGGGGCTCGCGCTGTTCCATCCGGCGCTGTTTCCGCTCAGCATCCTCTTTGGCGGCGGCCCATGGACGCGCATCCTGCACCCGTTCGTCGGACTGTTGATGTTCTTGTTGTTCCTGTTCCTTGCCGCCAGCGTCGGCTCCGCGAACCGCATGGAGCCGCGCGACTGGGCCTGGCTGCGCCAGTACCGCGATGTCGTCAACAACCGCGAGGAGCGTCTGCCCGAGGTCGGTCGCTACAACGCGGGTCAGAAGCTCGTGTTCTATTCCATCGTGCTGTGCCTGAGCGGGCTGATTCTGTCCGGCATCGTCATCTGGCGCGCCTACTTCGCGGCGTATTTTCCCATCACCGTGATCCGCCTCGCCTCCATCCTGCACGCGTTCTGCGCCTTCGTTCTGATCTCCACCATCATCGTGCACGTGTATGCTGCCATCTGGGTGAAGGGCTCGGTGCAGGCCATGACCCGCGGCACGGTGACACCGGGCTGGGCATGGAAGCATCATCGGGCCTGGTTCCGCGAGATCATCAGTCATAATGCAGCGAGTTCTCGATCCCGCTCAGATTGAAGCCTTCGCGCAGCGAGCGCTGCCACGGCTGCGCCTTCCCGATAGCTCGAACCTTTATGCCCGCCGCGCGCAGCGACTGCGACAGCTCGCGGCCGCCAGTGCGCTGGGCGATTATCTGCAGCTCATGGCAGCGCTGTGCGATGCGCAGCAGGTGGCGCTCGACGGCCTGGGCAGTGTGGCCACCGCCGAGCTCGAGGCTGCCGCCGAGCGCACGACGCTCGCGCAGCGCCACGGGCTGCCGCCGCTGACGGCTGACGGCTGGCCGCGGCATGCGCGCTGGCGCTCGATCCTGACAGGGCTGTGTCGCGCGATTGGTCCCCTGCCGGGCTTTCCCGCGCCGGTGGCTGAGGTCTGCAGCCGCTTGACGGATGAGCGCGCGGCGCAGCCGGAGAGACAGGCCGACCTCTTGCTCGCCGGGCAAACCGCCGGCATCGAGACCGCGGCAGCGCCGTTCATCATGGCCGCCCTGCAGGTGTATTGGGTGGATCTCGGCAGGCATCTGTCCGGTACGCCGGCTCCGCCGGCCGTCGGAGCGATGGCGGTGGTCTGTCCGCTGTGCCGCACGCGCCCGGTCGCCAGCGTGGTGCACGCGGACAAACACTACGATGGTTACCGTTACCTGCACTGCGCGCTGTGTGCGACCGGCTGGCACCTGGTGCGGGTCAAATGCAGCCAGTGCCAGACCACCGCAGGGATCCGTTACCATTTTGTCGAAAACGCCTCTGATGCCGTCCGTGCCGAGAGCTGCGACAGCTGCCACACCTACCGCAAGATCCTCTACCACGAGAAGGATCCTGCCGCGGAGCCTGTCGCCGACGACCTCGCGACCCTGACGCTGGATCTGCTCATGGCCGCCGACGGGTTTCACCGCGGCTCGGGGAATCCGCTGCTGTGGCAGCCCGGCGCCTGAGGCGTCGCACCGCCCGCCGGCCCTCAGCAAGCCGCCACCCGCACCATGGATGACAGGCTTTCCGCGCCAGCGCCGGCAGCCCCGGCCGATATCCCCTCACTCGATCGGCTGTTGCATGCCCCACCGTTCAGCGCGCTGATCGGCTGCTACGGGCGCTCCCGCGTGGGCACACTGCTGCGGCGCCAACTCGCGGCGCTGCGCGAGCGGGCCCTGTCCGGCACACTCAGCCGTGCCGAACTCACGGAGCCGGCGCTCGCGACGCAGCTCGCCGCGGCTCTGGCAGAAGACGGCCGCTCGCGCTTGCGACCGGTCTTCAACCTGACGGGCACGGTCCTGCACACCAATCTCGGCCGGGCCCTCCTGCCGGACGAAGCCGTACAGGCGGTGGCGCGCGCGCTGACGGCTCCGGTGAGTCTCGAGTTCGATCTGGTCAGTGGCCGCCGTGGCGAGCGCGACGCGGTGGTCGAGGAACTGCTGTGCGAACTCACCGGCGCTGAGGCCGCGACGGTGGTGAACAATAACGCCGCCGCGGTGCTGCTGGCGTTAAGCGCGCTCGCCGCACGCCGCGAGGTCATCGTCTCGCGCGGCGAACTCATTGAGATCGGTGGCTCATTCCGCCTTCCGGACATCATGCGCCAGGCGGGCACCCGGCTCATCGAGGTGGGCACGACCAATCGCACGCACCCGGCCGACTATGAGCAGGCGGTGGGCGAGCGCACGGCGTTGCTGATGAAGGTTCACACCAGCAATTACCTCATCTCAGGGTTCACCCATGCGGTCGACATTCCGGAACTGCAGCGCATCGCGCAGCGCGCCGGCGTCCCGCTGTTCGCAGACCTGGGCAGTGGCTCGCTGGTCGAGCTGGGTGACTGGCAGCTGCCCCGTGAACCCACCGTGCACGCCACGCTGAGCGCGGGCGCAGACCTGGTGTCGTTCAGCGGCGATAAGCTCCTCGGCGGACCGCAGGCCGGGGTGCTGGTCGGCCGCACGGAACTCATCGCCGCGCTGCGCAAGCATCCGCTCAAGCGTGCGCTGCGGGTCGGCAAGCTGACGCTGGCGGCACTTGAGGCGGTGCTGCAGCTGTATCGGGCGCCCGAACACCTGGCACAACGTCTGCCGACACTGCGGCTGCTCACGCGCGCTGCAGCGACGATGCACGCCCAAGCCGTGCGGCTGCGTCCGCCACTGCAGCAGGCGCTGGGCCCGGGGTATGCAGTGACAGAAGCTGCCCTATCGAGCCAGGTGGGGAGCGGCGCGCAGCCGGTAGAGCAGCTCGCAAGTTATGGTCTGGCGATCCGACGGCTCACCGGCCCGGGCAGGACGCCCAGCCTGGCGCGCCTCGAACAGCGGCTGCGGGCACTCCCGCGGCCGGTCCTCGGGCGCCTTGCGGAAGATACGCTGTGGCTGGACCTGCGCTGCCTCGAAGAGGCGGACGAGAGCGCCTTCCTGGCCCAGTGGGCACAGCTGCGATGATCGTCGGCACCGCCGGACACATCGATCACGGCAAGACCACTCTGGTGCGCGCCCTGACCGGCGTGGATACCGACCGCCTGCAGGAGGAGAAGGCGCGCGGCATCTCGATCGAGCTCGGCTATGCCTATACCGCGCTCGCCGACGGCGATGTCCTCGGATTCATCGACGTGCCCGGCCACGAGCGCCTGGTGCACACCATGGTGGCAGGCGCCACCGCGATCGACTTTGCACTGCTGGTCATCGCGGCCGATGACGGCGTGATGCCGCAGACGCGCGAGCACCTCGCCATTCTCGGCCTGCTCGGCATCGCCGGCGGCGCAGTAGCGCTCACGAAAGCAGACTGCGTGACCGCAGCGCGCCTGGCGGCGGCACGACAGGAGCTGGAAGGTGCGCTTGCCGGCAGCCCGCTCGCGGATTGCAGCGTGTTTGCGCTCAACGCGACCCGACCTGATGACCCGGGCGTGCGCGCGCTGCGCGCACACCTCGACGCCGCGGCGCAGCAGCGGCAGCGGCAGCGCCCGCACCGTCTGTTCCGTCTGGCAGCCGACCGGGTGTTCACGCTGCCGGGCCATGGCACGATCGTCGCCGGCACCGTGCTCGACGGAGAAGTCAGACCCGGAGACACGCTGGCCGTCATGCCGCACGACCGCCGGGCACGGGTGCGCAGTATCCACGCACAGAACCGTCCGGCCGCGCTCGGGCGCGCCGGCGAGCGCTGCGCGCTCAACCTCACGGGGATCGAGCGCAGCGAGCTCGCGCGCGGGGACTGGCTGGCCGATGCGACGCTGTTCACGCCGACGCGGCGGATGGACGTGCGCCTCGAGCTGCTCGCGGACTGTGCGACGGCGCTGACGGCCTGGTGCACGGTGCACGCGCATCTCGGTACGGCGCGCCGGCTCGCCCATGTGGTGCTGCTCGAAGAGTCCGCACTCACCGCCGGACACAGCGCGCGCGTGCAGCTGGTGTTCGATGAGCCGGTCTGCGCACTGCCGGGCGACCGGCTGATCGTGCGCGACGCGCAGGCGGCGCACACCATCGGCGGCGGTCGGGTCGTGGATCCCTATGCACCGCAGCGGCGGCGCCGCAGTGCGCGACGCCAGCGCTATCTCGATGCCCTCGAGCAGCTCACCGCCGGCGCCGGTGTGGCGGCGCTGCTCGCAGAAGCCCCGTTCGGACTGAGCACGACGCAGCTGGTACAGCTGACGGGACTAGCGGCCGAAGCGCAGCCGCCGCCGCCGGCGGCGCGTGTGCTGCTGGCCGCGGGCCAGCAGTTCATGTTGCCGGCGGCGCGCTGGCTGGAGCTGCGTGCGCGCGTGCTGACGGCACTGCGCGAGTTTCATGCCAGTGCGGCGGACGAGCCCGGGATCGACGCCGCGCGGCTGCGCCGCATCGCATTCGCCGACATGCCGGAGTTGCTCTGGCGCGCCCTCAAGGACGAACTGCTCGCCGACGGCAGCCTCGCGCGCAGCGGCGCCTGGCTGCATCTGCCCCAACACAGTGCGCGGCTCTCGGCCGCGGACGAGACACTCGCCGAGCGGCTGCGCCCGCTGCTCGCCGCGGGCCGCTTCGACCCTCCGTGGGTGCGCACGCTCGCCGGGCAGCTGCAGGAGCCCGAGGCGCTGGTGCGCGACGTGCTGCGCAAACAGGCGCAGCGCGGCGCGGTCTACCAGGTCGTGCATGACCTGTTCTACGATGCCGCCTGCATCGGCGAGCTGGCCGACGTTGTCAGCCGGCTCGCGACTCTGCACGGCGCGGTCAATGCGGCGAACTATCGCGATGCGCTCGGTCTCGGCCGCAAGCGTGCCATCCAGATTCTGGAGTTCTTCGATCGCGTCGGCTTCACGCGGCGAGTGCGTGATGCACACCTCGTGCGGCGTGGCCAGAGCTGGCGCTCGCAGCATTAACGGCGATGGAAGGCATACGCACCCGGTGGTACGCCTGGGCTTCAAACCCAGGAGGGGGCGTCAGACGCTTCCTGGTAGGTTCGACTCCTGCTGCCTTCCGCCAGCCGCGCGCGTTCGCGCGCGCTTGAATATCCGCTGACGCGGCCGACAATAGCGCCATGGAGTCCATTCGGCTGACGACGCTCTCACACGGTGGTGGCTGCGGCTGCAAGATCGCACCCGCGGTGCTCGCCGAACTTCTGCAGCAGGTGCGGGCGCCACACGGATTTCCGCAGCTGCTGGTCGGGACCGAGACCGCCGACGATGCCGCGGTCTATCAGCTGAACGAGTCACAGGCTCTGGTGGCGACGACCGATTTCTTCATGCCGATCGTCGATGACGCGTTCGATTTCGGGCGCATCGCCGCCTGCAATGCGCTTTCGGACATCTACGCGATGGGAGCCGTGCCGCTGCTGGCGCTGGCCATCGTCGGTATGCCACTCAAGCTTCTGCCGGCGCAAGTCATCCGGCAAATCCTGCACGGCGGCGAAGCGATGTGCGCGCTGGCGGGTATTCCGATCGCCGGCGGCCATAGCATCGATTGCGCCGAGCCGATCTACGGTCTTGCCGTCTCCGGAGTGGTGCATCCGCAGGAGCTCAAGCGCAATTGCGCCGGGCGCGCGGGTGACTCGCTGGTGCTCGGCAAGCCTCTCGGAGTCGGTATTCTGGCGGCGGCACTGAAGCGCGGCCAGCTCTCGGCCAACGCCTACGAGGCGCTGATCAATGTCACCACACTGCTCAATCGTGCCGGCACAGAGCTGGCGGGCCTCCAAGGCGTGCACGCGATGACGGACGTCACCGGTTTCGGACTCCTCGGGCATCTGCTGGAGATGTGCCGCGGCGCCGGTCTTGGAGCCGAGCTCCGGCTCGGCGACATCCCGCTGCTGCCGGAGGTGCTCGCGCTCGCCGAGGCCGGTGTGGTGACGGGGGCTTCGGCACGCAACTGGAGTTCCTACGCCGACGAGGTCCGAGCTACTGTGCCGGTGACTCAAGCCCAATACAGTCTGCTGTGCGATCCGCAGACCTCGGGCGGCCTGCTGGTGGCCTGCGCTCGCAGCGCGGTGCCGCAGGTACTGGACGTCTTGCGCCGCAACGGCTGCCTCGAGGCCGCCGCCATTGGCGAGCTCCAGGCCGGCGCCGCCCAGGTCACCCTCGCGAGCTGAGCGCGCTCACTGCGGCGGCGACACTGGCGAGACGCGCTGCGGGCGCAGGATTGCATCAGCGCCGGACACCAGCGCACGCCGGCTGCGCTTGTCGAACAGGCACAGGACCCGTGCCGCAGCGTCGTGC
>DATHMN010000169.1:0-20221 GCA_035487135.1 Steroidobacteraceae bacterium
GGGCGGAGACGGTCGCCTCGCGGCGCGCGGTGACGTAACCGGTGGCATCGAGCACCGAGGCGCCGCCCGCCGCGCCCGCGAGCGGCTGCGCGAGCGCCGTGTGCACCGGCAGCGTCCCGCGCCCGCCCAGTAGCAGCCACGCGCCGGCGCCGATGAGCGCGAGCAGCAGTACGCCGCCACCGATCAGCCAGGGACGCCGTCCGCCGCCTGCTTGCGCCGGGGCGCCGCGATCGATGCGCAGCTGTCCCAACAGCGCCTTCTTATCGGTTTCCGGGGACATTCACTGGTTCATGGATGAGAGGCGCGCAAGATAACATCTGCCGGCAGTGCTTGCTGCGTCGCGTGCCGTACAGGCATAGAGCGCGGCGAGGCCTGTATTGGATGCAGCGGCGCGCGCGGCGCGCGGCGGATCCAGCTCAGCCGGCGGTGATCTTGGTCATCAGGCGCCGCGCCTGCGCGTATTCGGGCGCCAGCAGCAGGGCGTGCTCGAGCGCATCGCGCGCACCGACCAGATCGCCGTGGTCCAACAAGTCGCGCGCGAGTAACAGCCAGGCGTCCGCTGCGCCCCAGCCGGGCAGGTGGTCGGCAGCGCTGCGCTCCGCTTCAAATGCGCTCACCGCCTGGCGCAGCTTCGGCAGCGCGCGCTCTTTGTTACCCCCGCGGGCGGCGGGCAACGCGTAATCGCACAGGGCATCCACCAGCAGCACGCGCGGATTGCGCGGCGCCAGCTGCAGGGCGCGCTCGAGATCCTTGCGCGCGCGGTGGCCGGTGAAGGGCGCGCGCAGGCCGCCGCCCTCGAGCGGGGTCTCGGAACAGGCCGCGCGCAGCGCCAGCCCGTCGGCAAAGTCGCCGTCGAGCGCGAGCGCGCCGTCCAGTTCGCTGACACAGCGCTGCGCCAGCTGCGAGCCGCTGGCTCCCGGCACCGGGGTTCCCTGGGACGCGAGCAGCGCGAGCCGCCAGGCCTCGAGCGCGGCGTAGTAGCCGTGCAGCTTGTCGTGGGCATCGGTGGCGCCCAACACCTCGCTGACGCTGCGCAGCGCGGCCGCGTCCTCGGTGTAGTAGCCGTACTGAATACGGCTCTCGAGATCGCGCCACGGGCTGTCCGCCGCCGGCGCGCCGCCCGCCATTGCCAGCAGCACGGCAAACGCGCTGGCGCGCGCGCGGCGCACCTGGCAGCGGCTGGTCACGGGTTTGCGCTGCGCGGGCCCCCCGTTGCGTAGAATAGCTGCGCGCATGCCCGACCATAGCACAGCACCCGTGGCGGTGACCGCCACCGCCGCGCTCATTGACATCGGCATCAACCTCACACACGACAGCTACGATGCCGATCGCGATGCAGTGCTGGCGCGCGCCCGTCATGCAGGCGTCATACAAATGCTGGTCACCGGGGCAACACTCGCCGGCAGCGCGCGCGCCGCGCAGTTCGCCCGCGCCCACGCCAACACCCTGTTTGCCACCGCCGGAGTGCATCCGCATCACGCCGCCGAGCTCAGCGCCACGGCGCTCAGCGAGCTGGCTGAGCTCGCCGCGGCACCCGAAGTCGTAGCCGTGGGTGAGTGCGGCCTCGACTATTTCCGGAACTATTCGCCGCCCGCGGCGCAGCAGGCGGCCTTTCACCGCCAGCTGGAGCTCGCCGCGCGGATCAACAAGCCGGTGTTCCTCCATCAGCGCGACGCACACGCTGACTTCCTTGCGATCCTGCGCGAGCACGGCCGCAGCTGGCGGGGCGTGGCGCACTGCTTTACCGGCGATGCGGCGCAGCTCGCTGCCTACCTGGAGCTCGGCCTGGCGATCGGCATTACCGGCTGGGTGTGCGACGAGCGCCGCGGCGCACACCTGGCCGCGCTGCTGCCGCAGGTGCCCGCCGAGCGGCTGCTGCTCGAGACCGATGGCCCTTACCTGCTGCCACGCGACCTCAAGCCCAGGCCCGCTTCGCGCCGCAATGAGCCGATGTATCTGCCCCACATCGCCGCTGCGGTCGCGCGCGCACGTGGCGAGCCACTCGCCGCGCTGGCCTGCTCCAGCACTGCCGCAGCGCGCCGGCTGTTCGGCCTGCCTGCGATCTGAAGCAGACCGTGCGCGCACGAGATAAAGTACCGCGACTTTCAATAGCCGGGGCCGGACCATGGACCTAGAGCGCCTGCAGACCTTCGTGAACCGCAGCTGGGAGGAGTCGATCACCGAGCGCCTGATCGCCTACGTGCGCATCCCCAACAAGTCGCCGATGTTCGACCCGCAGTGGGAAAGTCACGGTTACATGGAGGCGGCCACGGCGTTGATGGCCGACTGGTGCCGCGCCCAGGCGCTCCCGGGAGCACGCGTCAGCGTGCAACGCCTGCCCGGGCGCACGCCGCTGCTGCTGGTGGACGTGCCGGGCGAGCTGCCAGGTTCGGTGCTGCTGTACGGACACCTCGACAAGCAGCCCGAGTTCACCGGCTGGCTGCCGGGGCTCGGCCCGTGGGAACCCGTGATCCGTGACGGCAAGCTCTACGGCCGCGGCGCCGCTGATGACGGTTATGCGGTCTTCAGCTCGCTCACGGCGATCGCAGCGCTCAAAGACCAGCAGATCAAGCTGCCGCGCTGCGTAATACTGATCGAGGCCTGTGAGGAGTCCGGCAGCGTGGATCTGCCGGCGCACCTCGCCGCGCTCGGTGACAGCATCGGCGAGCCGTCGCTGGTCGTATGCCTGGATGCCGAATGCGGCAACTACGAGCAGGTGTGGTGCACCACCTCGCTGCGCGGCAACCTGGTCGGGACCCTGCGCGTCCGCGTGCTCACCGCGGGGGTGCATTCCGGCATGGCCACCGGCATCGCGCCTACACCGTTCCGCATCATCGAGCAGCTGCTGGCGCGCATCGAGAGCCCGGTGACCGGCGACCTGCTGCTCGATGAGCTGCACGTCAGCCTGCCGCCGGACCGGCGCGCGCAGGCGAGTGCCGCGGCGCAGGTGCTGGGCGGCGAAGTCGCCGGCAAGCTTCCCTGGGCGCACGGGGTGCAGCCGCTGTCCAACGATCCCACCGAGCTCCTCATCAACAGCAGCTGGCGTGCGACGCTCGCGGTGACCGGCGCCGAAGGCCTGCCGCCCCTGGGCTCGGCCGGCAACGTGCTGTTGCCGGAGATCGCTATCAAACTGTCGCTGCGCCTGCCGCCGACCTGCGATGCGGCCCGTGCCACCACGGCGGTACGCGCCGCGCTGGAGACGCATCCGCCCTACAATGCCCAGGTGAGTTTCGAGGCGGGATCGGCCACCGGCGGCTGGAATGCGCCGGCGTTCGCCCCCTGGCTGGAGCAGTCGATTGCGCGCGCCTCGCGCGCCATCTATGGCAAGGATGCCGTGCACATCGGCTGCGGCGGCACCATCCCCTTCATGGGCATGCTGGGTGAGCGCTTTCCGCGCACGCAGTTCTTCATCACCGGTGTGTTAGGGCCGCACGCCAACGCCCACGGTCCGAACGAATTCCTGCACCTCGGCTACGCCCGCAAGCTGACCGCCTGCGTGTCGCTGGTGCTGAGTGATCACGCCCGCACCGTCGCCGGCTAGCGCATGTCCACCATGTAACTGGGTTTGACGGCGCCCTTCAGGCGTTGCCAGGCATCGCCGAAGCGCGCCGCGCTCTCGGCCGGAGTCTCATAGTCGGCGGCCGGGAACTCGCTGCGCAGGGCATCGACCATCAGCGTCCACTTCGGCAGCCCCTTGGGAAACTTGCCGCGGCGGGTAAAGACGATGCGCCCCTCGACCGGGATGTCACCGGCGACCGCCTTGATCGCCGCGATGCGGTCGTAGAGCGCGCTCTGCGGATTGGTGAAGGTGAAGCGGCGTGCGCCATCCATCACGGTCCATTCCGCCATCTGATCGCCGCCGAAGATGTTGCCCTTCACGTCGCGCAGGTCGATGACCACCACGCCACGCAGTGTCAGCAGCAGATAATCGACATGGAAGCCACCGCCCATGCCGTCCGGCACCAGGCTATGCACCAGGTAGTCGCTGCTGCCGGAGGTCACCGCGGCGCGCAATGCCTTGCGCGCGCGGTAGGCGCGGTACCAGCGCCACGCCCAGGAGAGTGCGAAACCGAGCGCCGCGGCACACCCGATCAGCGCCCACGCGGTCGGTGACAGCTTGCGCAGCTCATCCACGGGCGTTCTCTCCTGCAAGACCTGCAGCCAGCGCCGCAAGCGTCGCCTCAATATTCACACAGGCGGAAGGTCGCGCGAACAGCCGCGCCAGCGACTCCGGCACCGGGACCTCACGGCCGATCAGCGGTTCGACGATCTCGCGGAACTTGGCCGGGTGGGCCGTTGCCACCAACACCCAGCGCCCCGTGCGGCGCCGCTCGGCCGGCAGACGCTCCCAGGCCTCTGCCGCGGTCGCCGTGTGCGGACACCAGATCTGGCCGTAGTCACGATAGCCGGCCTGGATGCGCGCGCGGATCTCGTCGTCGCCGACCGAGCAGGCGCTCAGCGCGGCGCGCAGCCCCGGCAGTTGCGGAAACAGCGCCCGCAGCCGTTCCATGTTGCTCGGGTTGCCGACGTCCATGGCCGAGGCCAGCGTGGCCACGCTCGCGCGCGGCTGCCACTCGCCGCTCGCGAGAAAATCCGGCACCGTGCGATTGGCATTGTGGGCGAGCACCACCTCGGCGATCGGCAGCCCGAGCTGCCGCGACCACAGGCAGGCGAGCGCGTTGCCGAGGTTGCCGCTCGGCACGATGAAGGAGGCGCGCTCACCGAACTGCCGCCAGATCGCCAGGCTGGTCGCTGCGTAGTAGACACTCTGCGGCAACAGCCGCCCGAGGTTGATACTGTTGGCCGAGGACAGCGTGCGCTGCGCCGCCAGCCCGGGATCGAGAAATGCCGCCTTCACCAGGTGCTGGCAGTCATCGAAGGTGCCTTGCACGCTCAGCGAGCGCACATTCTCGCCCCAGCAGGTGAGCTGGCGCTCCTGGGTCGGCGACACCAGCCCGCGCGGAAACAACACTGCCACGTCCACCCCCGGGCGACGGTGGAACGCGGCGGCGACCGCACCGCCGGTGTCGCCGGAAGTCGCCACCAGCACCGTCAGCGGCTTGTCGAGCCGCCCGCGCAGCCGTGCGAAGCAGGCGGCAAGAAAGCGCGCGCCGAAGTCCTTGAATGCCGCGGTTGGACCGTGAAACAGCTCCAGCACGTTGAGCCGCCCGTTCGCCGCCAGCGGCACGAGCGGCGCCGGAAAATTCAGCGCCTCCGCCATGAGGGCCGGCAGCGCCGCCGCCAGTTCGTCGCCGGCCAGGAACGGGGCGAGCAGCCGGGTGCCGACGGCCGCAAGCTGCGTGGCGCCATCGAAATCGGCCACGCTGAGCGCAGGCCAGCTGCGCGGCACATACAGGCCGCCATCGGCGGCCAGCCCCTGCAGCACCGCCGCGCTGAAATCGCCGCGCGGCGCCGCGCCGCGCGAACTCTCGAACTGAAATGCGTCCGTCATGCCGGATTCAACCCACCAGTCGCGCACCCGGCGACTGCACTTCGACCAGCCAGCCATCGGTCGCCAGCTGATGCCGCGCGAATTCGGCACGCATGGCCGCGAGTACCGCCTCGGCCGCGCCCTGCAGCGCCCAGGCGAACATCGACGGGCCGGCACCTGAGATCGAGCAGCCGAGCGCACCGGCCTGCAGCGCCGCGCGGCGCACGTCCTGAAAGCCGGGAATGAGCGCCGCGCGCTGCGGTTCGATCACCACGTCCTCGAACGAGGCACGAATCATGTCCAGATCGTCCGTGTAGCAGCCGGAGATGAAGCCGGCCAGATGCGCCGTCTGCCAGACGAAATCCGCCAGATCCACCCCGGGCCTGAGGATCGCGCGCGCCTGCGCGGTCGCAAGGAACATGTGCGGATGCACGATCACGGCGCGGATCGCCCCGGGCACCGGGATCTGCTTGATGCGCGGGTGATCGATGCCGACGGTCAGCACCAGACCACCGAACAGTGACGGCGCGATGTTGTCGGCGTGGCGCGCACCACTTGCCACCGCCTCGCCCGCCATCGCGAACTGCAGCAGCTCGAGTTTGCTGCAGGGTTTCACCAGCAGCGCATTGGCCGCCACCACCGCACCCACCGCCGAGGCTGCTGAGCCGCCCAGGCCCGAGCCGAGCGGGATGCCCTTATCGATCTCGACGCGAAAGCCAAACGATGGCGCGACCGCCTCCTGCAGCGCGAGCAGTGCCCGCCCGGCCGTATTGTCGCGTGCCGCCCGCGGCAGCTCGCCGGCGATGCCGCGCACCGCGGCGATCTCCACCCCGGGCGCCGGCCGGCGTGACACGCTCACGGTGTCACCGAGCGCATCCAGCGCAAAACCCAGGATGTCGAAGCCGATGGCGACGTTGCCCACGGAGGCCGGGGCGAAGGCGCTGGCGCGCTCGCGCGGGGCGCTCACAGGCGCGCTCCCAGGTAGCTCGCGACTCGCAGCAGGTCCGCAAACACCCCGCCGGCGGTGACTTCGGGGCCGGCGCCCGGACCCTGCACGATCAGCGGGTTGTCACGGTAACGGCGGGTGGCGAAGCGCACCACGTTGTCGGTGAGCGCGATGTTGGCAAAGGCGTGGCGGACATCGAGCTCCTCCAGCCCGACGGTGGCAGTCCCTGCCGCGGTTACTTTGCCGGTGTAGCGCAGCACCTTGCCGCGGGCGCGGGCCTCGAGCAGCCGCTGCTGCATCGGCGCGTCATAGCGCGGCAGTTGCGCCATGAATTCCTCGATCGAGCCGCTGCCGAGATCGGCCGGTACCAGACTCTCCACCCGCACGTCCCTCAGCTCCAGCGCCAGCCCCATCTCGCGCGCCAGGATGATGAGCTTGCGCGCCACGTCCAGGCCCGACAGATCATCGCGCGGATCGGGCTCCGTGAAGCCGCGCGCGCGCGCATCGTGCACGATGCTGGCGAAGCCGACGCTGCCATCGTAGACGTTGAACAGGTAAGCGAGTGTGCCGGAGAAGATGCCCTCGATGCTCACGATCTCATCCCCGGTCTGCAGCAGTTCGCGCAGCGTCTGCACGATCGGCAAGCCGGCGCCGACGGTGGCCTCGTACAGGTAGTGCGCCGCGCCGGCGCGCCGCGCCGCCTGGATGCGCCGGTAGTCCTCGAGCGGGCCGCTGTTGGCCTTCTTGTTGGGCGTCACGATGTGGATGCCGGCGCCGAGCCAGTCGGCGTAACCGGCGGCGACCGCGCTGCTCGCGGTACAGTCGACCAGCACGGTGTGCGGCAGATAGTCGAGACGCACATGCTCGACGAAGCGCGTGATGTCTGCATTGCGGCCGCTCGCCTCATACTGAGCGCGCCAGTTGCGGCCAGCGACGTCATTATCCGCCAGCAGCATGCGCCGTGAGCCGAGTACGCCGCGCACGCGCAGGTCGAGGCGGAACTGCTGGCGCAGACGCTCGCTCTGCGAGGCCAGCTGATCGAGCAGCACGCGTCCGACCGTGCCGGGGCCGATGACGCCGACCGACAGGGTGTGCGGTGAGAGGTAGAGTCCGCCGTGCACCGCGCGCAGCGCGCGCACCGAGGTGCGCCCTTCCACCACCACCGAGATGTTGCGCTCGGAGGCGCCCTGGGCGATGGCGCGCACATTGACACCGCTCGCGCCGAGCGCGGCGAACACCTTGGCGGCGATGCCGGGCATGCCCGCCATGCCGTCGCCGACCACCGCGAGAATCGCCTGATCCGGATCGATATCGACGCTCTGAATCTGGCCTTCCTGCAGCTCGCGCTCGAAGGCCTGGCGGATGATGCTCGCGGCACGCTCCGCCTGCTCCTGCGGAATGGCGCAGCAGATCGAATGCTCCGAGCTGCCTTGCGAGATGAGGATGACCGAGATGCCCTCTTCGCGCAGCGCGCCGAACAGCCGGTGCGCCGTGCCGGGCACGCCGATCATGCCGGTACCCTCGAGGTTGACCAGCGCCACGCGCTCGATGCTGGTAATGCCTTTGACCGGCAGCGCGGAGGCCGGCTGTGCGCAGATCAGCGTGCCGATCTTTTCCGGTGCGAAGGTGTTCCTGATCCAGATGGGGATGCCATCGGCGACCGCCGGCGCCATGGTCTGCGGGTGGATCACCTTGGCGCCGAAGTAGGCGAGCTCCATCGCCTCGTTGTAGGACAGCGAATCGATGACGGTGGCATCCGGCACCCGGCGCGGATCGGCCGACAGCACCCCGTCGACGTCGGTCCAGATCTGGATTTCGGCCGCGCGCAACAGTGCCCCGAAAATCGAGGCGGAGAAATCGCTGCCGTTGCGCCCGAGGGTCGTCTGCACCCCGTGGCGGTCGGCGGCGATGTAGCCGGTGACCACCAGCGTGCCGCTGAGCTCGGCGCTGCCGAGGGTCGCAAGGTTGGCGCGCGACTCGGGCCACTGCACCGCCGGGCCGAGCGGGCCCCATTCGACCACGATGACCCGGCGGGCATCGACCCAGGTCACAGGTCCCGGACGACGGCCGCGCTCAGCGAGAAACTGTCGGAACAGCCGCGTCGACCAGATCTCCCCGTAGCCGGAGACCAGGTCACTTACGCCGCGCGGCGCCGCGCGCGTCAGTTTGACCGAGTGCAGCACCTCGCTGAGATCGCGGCAATCGCTGTCGAAGCTGGCGCGGTAACTGCGCGCCGCGGCCGGCGTCAGCAGCTGTTCGGCGATCGCCGCATGGCGCACGCGCAGCTGGGCGATTTCATCGCGGAAGCCATCGTCCTGCCGTTCGGCGAGCGCCACCAGGCGTAGCAGCGCATCGGTGACGCCTTTGCAGGCGGACAGCACCACCGCCAGACGCCCGGCGGGCGCGGATTCAACAATGGTCGCGACCTTGCGGAAGCAGTCGGCGTCAGCGACGCTCGACCCCCCGAATTTGTGCACGACCCAGGCATCGGGCTTGGACATCCAGGTGTGAGATTTCTTCGCACGAAAAGGCCGTGCGACTCTACTGGCGCGCCCGCGCCCGTGCAATGACACACCCCGCAGGCTGGCATAATCGACGGCGCATGGAAGCCTCCTTAGGTCCCCTGCTGCCCCTGTTCGAGCGCGAGCGCGCCGCCGGCCGCGCTTTGGCGCTCGGCATTCTGGTGCACACCGATGGCTCGACCTACCGCAAGCCCGGCGCCCTCATCCTGATCGCTGCCAACGGCGACTACGCCGGTCTCATCTCCGGCGGCTGTCTCGAGAACGACCTCGCCGAGCACGCGCGCGAGGTCATCGCCAGTGGCCAGGCGCGCTCGGTGCGCTACGACATGCGCGGCACGGATGACCTGCTGTGGGGGCTTGGCCTCGGCTGCGAGGGCGCCATGCAGATCCTGCTGCTGCGCGCCGATGCCGCCAACGGCTGGCAGCCTCTGCACCATCTGGCAGCCGCGCTCGCCGCCTACACGCCTACGGCGATCGGGGTCGTAGTCGAGTCGCGCAGCGCGCAGCTGCCGGTCGGCGCGCTCGCACTGCCGGATGCGATGCCTGCCGCCCTGGCGGCTGAGGCGGTCGGGGCGGCGCTCACCCGCGCCGCAGCGCAGCGCGAGGCGCACCGTCTGCGCCACGCGGACTGGCAGCTGTTCGTGCTGCCGCTGTCCCTGCCGCCGCGGATCCTGCTCCTCGGAGCAGGTCCGGATGCGCTTCCCGTGGTGGATCTCGCCGCCCGCCTCGACTGGAAGGTCACGCTGGCGGATCACCGCGCGGCCTACGCCGTGGCGGCGCACTTTCCTCAGGCAGAGCGCGTGGTGTTGAGCCCTGCGGAGACCTTGTCCGCGCAGCTCGATCTGGCCGCCTACGACGCCGCAGTGGTGATGAGCCACCACCTGCCCTCGGACCTCGCCTATCTGCGGATGCTCGCGCCCAGCCCGCTCCCCTATGTGGGACTGCTCGGACCTGCCGTACGACGCGAGCGGCTGCTGCAGCAGCTGGGTGCGGTGAGCGATGCGCTCGCCGGGCGCCTGCACGCACCCGTGGGTCTCCCCCTCGGCGGCCGCACCCCGGAAGCCATCGCCCTCGCGGTCATCGCCGAGATCCATGCCTTCATGCATTCTGCGCAGGCGGCAGGTCTGGCGCGGCTCGTGACCGGAGGATCAGCACATGGAAACTCAGCTAATTCAGATACTTACTAGATATTCCCAGAATTAGTTGTAAGTTCTCCGGTGAGACATTAACGAGATTCAACTGATCCGGGCACAGCTCGACCGGGAGCGCTCGCACGCGCGCGCCGCGGCCAACGCCTGTGTCACTTTCGCGGCGGCGCCGCAGAGGCCCGACACCCCTGCCTCAGCGCTCTCGAACCGTGGCGCGTGTGTGCAGTATCTCGTCTGGGTCCTGGCCGCCTTCGAAGAGCGCGATCAGCGTCTTGCCGATCTGGCGCGCACCCAGCCGAGCGGGCGCGAGCCGCACAGCGCGGCGCTCGTCCAGGCCCTCGCGCGGCCGGGGAATTGCCGTGAGACGCTGGCGCTGCTCGAAGCAGCCGTCGGCGCTGCGACGATGCAGGCGCCGCAGGCCTGGGACAGGTTCGCACGCTATTTCAACGAACTCTGGGACGTACGCCGCGCAGCGCTGGATGAGCTGCTGGTGCGCAACCCGCGCATTGCCGACTGGCGCGCGGTCAGTGCGATCGATGCGGACTCGGTGCTGACCGAACGCGCCCGCTACGCGGAACTCGCCGCCCAGTTGCCCGCTGGGGCGCTGTCGCTCGCGCCTGCGGAGCCGCCCCGATGAGCGGCGGCCAGGACACCACACGCGGCGGCGATGGCCTGTATGCCGTCGTGCTTGCGGCCGGCGCCTCCACGCGCTTCGGCTCGGCCAAGCAATTGGTGCGCGTGGCCGGCCGGCCACTGCTGCACACCGCGGTGACGCGTGCTGCGGAAGTGGCGGGCAACGCGCTGATCGTCGTCCTCGGCGCGGGCGCCGGCGAGCTCGCACCGCTCCTCAAGCACGCCCCGGGCGCGGTGGTCATCAATCAGGACTGGCGCGAGGGTCTGGGCAGCTCCATCCGCTGCGCCGTGTCGCGACTGCCCTCCAGCTGTCACGGCGTGCTGCTGCACCTGGCAGACCAGGCGGCGGTGACGGCGGAGGACCTGAAACGCCTCGCCGGCACCTGGCGCAGGCAGCCGCAGTACATCGTCGCCGCGCTCTACTCCGGAATCACGGGTGTACCGGCCATCTTTCCCCGCAGCATGTTCCGTGCCCTGGCGGAGCTGCGCGGCGATGCCGGCGCACGCACGCTGCTGCGCCGCAGTGCCCATCGCATCGTCCGCGTGCCGATGCCGAGCGCGGCGCTCGATGTAGACACGCCCGAGGACCTGCTGGCGTTCGCGGAGCACAAGCGCTGAGGCCGCACGCCTCAGCAGACCTTGCCACGCGCTGCCTCGGGATGCGGAAAGTTGTCGGACTCGTCCTCATCGCTGCGCGGGGCGAGGCAGGCGAAGTCCTTCTCGAGCGTGATCTGCAGCGACCCCTGCGCCAGCGGCTGCGTGCGCGCCAGTGTCACCTGGTCGCTGTCACACCAGCTGCGCGCGAGCGCTTCGGGTAACAGGATCTGCACCACGTTGTCGCGCAAGCTCGCCTGGATCTGCTCGGCAGCAGCATCGCGCCGCAGCCGATAGACGAGACTCACGCCGCCGGTGAAGGGCACGGTCTCCTCGACTTGGCCGCGCTCGGCGAGCTCGCGCATTTCGCCCTGTGTCAGACGCAGTCGCAGTGAGGCACCCTTGATCCGAAGTTTCATGCGGCGTCTCCTTCGCGCGGCGCGGCGGCGAGAATGCGCTGGGCCTGCAGCAGATGCGGACGGTCGAGCATTTGCCCGTCAATGTGCGCGACCCCCGCTCCGGGCGCGGCCGCAAACGCGGCCACCACCCGGCGCGCATGCTCGCGCTCGGCCGCGGTCGGGGAAAAGGCCGCATTGATCGCGCCCACCTGATCGGGGTGAATCGCGAGCTTGCCGCTGAAGCCATCGCGGCGCGCGGCGGCGAGCTCCTGCGTCAGCCCGGCGGCATCGCGAAACTCTGTGAACACCTGGTCGACGGCCTGTACGCCGAGCGCCGCCGCGGCCAGCAGACACTGGGTCCGCGCCAGTTGGAACGTGAACGTCAGCGCCCCTGTGGCATCGCGCTTGGCGCCGACGCCTAGGGCCGCGCCGAGGTCTTCCATGCCCCAGGTGAGTCCCACCAGGCGTGTGCTCGCGCGCGAGTCGCTGAGCGCGGCCGGGTACTGCGGCAGCGATAGCAGCCCGCGCGCGGTCTCGGTGGCAATGACCAGCAGCCGGGTGCTGCCGAGCGGCGCGCCGCGGGCGCGCTCGAGCGTACTCAGCTCATCCGCGACGGCCACGATCTCCGCCGGGCTCGAGATCTTCGGCAGCACGATGCCGGCCGGGGCGCCGGTGGCATAGAGCGCTGCGAGATCCGCGTGCATCAGGTCGCTCCCCGGCGGGTTGACCCGCACCCACAGTTGCGCATTGGGTCGCGGCGCCGCCAGCAGCGCCGCAACGCGCGCGCGCGCTTGCGGCAGCTGCACGGCGGCCACCGAATCCTCCAGATCCAGGATGATGGCATCCGCCGCGAGCGCGAGCGCCTTGGCCTGCTTGCGCTCGCTGTCGCCCGGTACGAACAGCCACGAACGCGGCGCGGGTGCTGGCGCACTGCTCAAGTGCGCGGCCTCTTCAGCATCAGCGCGGCGCGTCGGCAGGAGGCCACCTCCTCGTCGCGCTGATTCAGGCCACGGTGTTCGAACACCACGATCCCTGAGTCCGGCCGCGACTGGCTCTCACGTTTGGAAACGACGCTGGTCAAAGCGCGCAGCGTATCCCCGACCAAGACCGGGCGCGGAAAGCGCACTTCCTCCCAGCCGAGATTGCCGATGGTGGTCCCGTAGGTCGTGTCGTAGACCGACAGCCCTACCAACAGGCCCAGGGTGAACACACTATTGACGATCCGCTGACCAAAGGGGGTTCCCTTGGAATACTCGGCGTCCAGGTGGATGGCGGCCGGATTCATGGTGAGCGCGCTGAACAGCAGGTTATCGGTCTCCGTGACCGTGCGCCGCACCAGGTGCTCGAAGCGCTGACCGGGCTCGAACTCCTCGAAATATAGTCCCACCGCGCCCTCCTCGTTGCCGCAAGCTAGTGTTGCACAGGCTCATAACCCCAGAAAGAGGTGCCCAAACCACACGGTATTTACCCCCGCGGGAGGGCACGCCTATATTCGACCGGTATGTACCTCTACGACTCGTTGGACCAGGCATTCGTCGACGAGCGCGTGGCGGAGTTTCGCGACCAGACGCGGCGCCATCTCGCGGGCGAGCTGTCCGAAGAGGAGTTCAAGCCGCTGCGGCTGCGTAACGGGCTGTATCTGCAGCGTCACGCGCCGATGCTGCGGATCGCCATTCCCTACGGGCTCTTGTCCGCCCGCCAGCTGCGCAAGCTGGCCGCGATCGCGCGCCGCTACGACCGTGGCTACGGCCACTTCACCACCCGCCAGAATCTGCAGCTCAACTGGCCCGCACTGGCCGACGTTCCCGAGATCCTGGCCGAACTCGCCAGCGTGCAGATGCACGCCATCCAGACCAGCGGCAACTGCGTGCGCAACGTCACCGCCGATCATCTCGCCGGCATCGCCGTCGACGAAATCGACGATCCGCGCCCCTACTGCGAAATCATCCGCCAGTGGGCGACATTGCACCCCGAATTCACCTACCTGCCACGCAAGTTCAAGATCGCGGTCACTGGCTCCGCGCAAGACCGCGCCGCCTCTGAGGTGCATGACATCGGCCTGCAGCTGCAGCGCCGTGACGCCGAGCTCGGCTTCACCGTGCGGGTCGGCGGCGGACTCGGTCGGGCGCCGGCGATCGGCCAGGTGATCCGTGAGTTCCTGCCGCTTGCGGAGCTGCTCGGGTATCTGGAGGCGATCCTGCGTGTGTACAACCGCCAGGGCCGCCGCGACAACATCCACAAGGCCCGCATCAAGGTCCTGGTGAAGACGCTCGGTATCGAGCGCTTGCGCGAGCAGGTCGAGGCCGAATGGCGCGCGAACCGCGCGCACGCGCCGCAGCTCTCGGGCGCGGAGATCGAGCGGGTGCGTTCCTGCTTCAAGCCGCTGCCGTATGCGCAGCTGCAAGACCTCGATGTGACCGCCGGTCGCGAGCCGGCGTTTGCCGCCTGGTACCGCTACAACACGCACGCCCACCGGGTGCGGGGTTACCGCGCGGTGTTCGTCTCGCTCAAGGCACACGGCGCGGTGCCGGGCGACATGAGCTCGCAGCAGATGGAGGCCGTGGCGCAGCTGGCCGAGCGCTTCAGCTTCGGCCAGGTGCGCAGCACCCATAACCAGAACCTGCTGCTGGCGGACGTTGCGCAGCACCACCTGTACACCTTGTGGCAGGCGCTGGCACAGCAACAGCTCGCCATGCCCAACATCGGCACACTCACCGATCTGATCGCCTGCCCGGGGCTCGATTTCTGCTCACTGGCCAACGCCGGCACCATCGCGGTCGCGCAGCAGATTCAGCAACGCTTCGACGACCTCGACTACCTGTATGACCTGGGCGAGATCGAGATCAAGATGTCCGGCTGCATGAACGCCTGCGGCCACCACCACGTGGGCCACATCGGCATCCTCGGCGTCGATAAGCATGGCGAGGAGTGGTATCAGATCAGCCTGGGTGGCTCGGCCAATGGTTTTACCGCCCTCGGTGAGGTGATCGGGCCTTCGGTACCGAAGCACGAGGTGGCCGCCACCGTCGAACGCATCGTGGAAACCTACCGCGCGCTGCGCGCCGAGGGCGAGCGTTTCATCGACACGCTGCGGCGCGTCGGTCTGTCGATCTTCCGGGAGCGCGCCTATGCGATACATCCTCAGGCAGCATGAGCTGCGCGCGGACGAGTGGCGTTATCTCGGTGAGGAGCTGCCCGAGGGCGCGCCGCTGATCGTGCCGTGGAGCGAGCTGCGCAGCGCCGCCGAGCGCTGGCGCGCACACCCCGGCCTTCTCGGCGTGCGCCTCACGCCCGCCGAGCGCGTGGAGGAACTCGCCCCGCAGCTGCCGCAGCTGGCGCTGGTGGCCGTCGAATTCCCCAACGTCGGCGATGGCCGCGGCTATTCACAGGGCCGTTTCCTGCGTGAGCGCCTCGGCTTCAGCGGTGAGCTGCGCGCGGTCGGTGCCGGCGTGCGCCAGGATCAGGTGTTTTTGCTGGCGCGCTGCGGCTTCGATGCTCTGGAGCTCGCCGCGGGCGAGGACGTGGAGGCCGCGCGCCGTGGTTTTCACCGCTACGACGTCGGCTACCAGCCGGGGGCGGCGCAGGTGGCGCTGCGGCTGCAGCGCTTCCGTAACGAAACCGCCGGTTGAGGCTGCGCAGCGGCTGCTCAGCGCTGCGGCAGTTCGACCGCGGCGAACAGTGCGCTCACCTCAGCGGCATCGGTGGCGCGCTGCGCGCGCTCCACGGTGCGGCGGTCGAGGTGCGGTGCCAGCAGCTGCGCGAAGTCGTACATGTACTTGCGCAGCAGCGCGCCGCGCCGAAAGCCGATCCAGGTGGTATGCGCGGCGAACAGGTGCCCGGCCTCGATCGCGACCAGGTCGGGATCGTGCGCATCGACCGCCATATGCGCCACGATGCCCACCCCCAGGCCCAGGCGCACATAGGTCTGGATCACGTCGGCATCGCGCGCGGTGATGGCGATATTGGGCACCAGGCTGGCGCGCGCGAAGGCATCGTGCAGCGATGAGGGCCCGGTGAAGCTGAACGTATAGCTGATGAGCGGATACGCCGCGAGTGCCTTCAGCGTCAGGCGTCCGCCGCTGGCCAGCGGGTGGGCGCGCGGCACGATCACCACGCGCTGCCAGCGATAGCACGGCAGCAGGGTCAGCTCCGCGAACAGTGCCTCGGAGCCGGTGGCGATGGCACAGTCGATGCGGTCGCTGCTCACCATCTCGGCGATCTGCTCCGAGGTTCCCTGGTGCAGGTTGAGACGCACCTGCGGATAGCGCGCACGGAACTCGCGAATCACATCCGGCAGCACGTAGCGTGCCTGGGTGTGTGTGGTGCCGATCGACAGACTCCCCTTGCTCTCGTCGCGCAGCTCGGTGGACAGATTACGGATGCTCTGCGCCTCCTGCAGGATGCGCAGCGCGCGATCGATCACCTGCTGGCCCGCAGGAGTGATGCGGGTGAGATTGCGGCCCTCGCGTACGAAGATCTGGAAGCCGAGCTCGTCCTCGAGCAGCTTGATCTGCTTGCTCACGCCTGGCTGGGAGGTGTGCAGCTTGTGGGCCGCGGCGGTGATGTTCAGTCCGCTCTGGGCGATGGCGGCCAGATAGCGTAGCTGGTGCAGTTTCATGAGCGCGCCTTCATACCTGTCAAGCCTAACCTAACGAGCTGTGGTTCTGTGCAGCGTGTGTACCCGTTTAATAACCGGCGTGTAACCTCACAGAAGCATTGATTCGTTCAGCGCGCGCGCCGGGGGCGCTAGAGTCGCTCGCATGATCGCAGAGCTGACGATGCGCGAGCTGGACCACAAGGCGGCGGCGGTACATGCCGTGCTAGCAGGGGCCCTGGCGCAGCATGGCCGGCTGGTGTACGCCAACAGTCTCGGCGCCGAAGCCATGGTGCTCACCGATATCATCTGGTCGCGCCTGCCGCAGATCGACATGTTCAGCATTGATACCGGGCGCCTGCACGAAGAGACCTACGAGGTGCTGGAACGGCTGCAGCGCCGCTACCAGCGGCGCATGCGCGTCGTGCACCCGGACGCCGAGGCGCTCGAGCGCCTGGTCGGCCTGCAGGGTGTCAACGGTTTCTATCACAGCCTCGAAGCGCGCCTCGAGTGCTGCCGGATCCGCAAAGTAGAACCGTTCCGGCGCGCGATCGCCGGCTACCCGGCGTGGATCACCGGCGTGCGCCACGAGCAGTCGGCCGGGCGTGCCCTGCTGCGCGCGGTGGAGTGGGACGGCGAGCATGGGCTCTACAAGGTCAGTCCGCTGCTCGACTGGAGCGAGGCTGAAGTGTGGCAGTACATCCGCGCCCGCCGGCTGCCTTACAATCGGCTGCACGATCGCCAATTTCCCAGCATCGGCTGTTCACCGTGTACGCGCGCCATCCAGCCCGGAGAAAGCCGCCGCGCGGGCCGCTGGTGGTGGGAACAGCCGGAGTCGCGCGAATGCGGGTTGCATCCCAGAGTCCCCAACATGGCAGTGAGCGCCTGAGCGAACCGCCCGCGACCATGGACTATCTGCCGGTTTTTCTGCGCCTGAAGGAGCGGCCCGTGCTGGTGGTCGGCGGCGGCCCGGTGGCCGCGCGCAAGGTCAGCTGGCTCCTCAAGGCCGGCGCGCAGCCGCAGGTGGTCGCCCGTGCCCTGGAGACATCGCTGGCGCACGCCGCGCAGCGCGGCGAGCTGCAGCACATCGCCACGGAATTTGCCCCGGCGCAGCTGCACGGAACGGTCGCGGTGGTCGCCGCCACCGATGATCGGATCCTCAACGGCGCGGTAGCACACGCCGCGCGGGCGCACGGGGTTCCCGTCAACGTGGTCGACGATGCGGAACTGTCCACCTTCATCTTCCCAGCCATCATCGAGCGCGACCCGCTGCTCATCGCCGTCAGCAGCTCGGGACGTGCGCCGGTCTTGGCGCGGCGTATCCGCGCTCAGATCGAGGCGCTGCTGCCGGCGCGGCTCGGCGCGCTGGCGCGCTTCATGGGTGCGCGCCGCGCCCGCATCGGACAGACGCTCGTGCCGCGTGCCCGCCGGGCATTCTGGGAGCGCATCGTGCAGGGGCCCGTCGGCCGCGAGGTTCTCGCCGGTGACGAAGACGCCGCCGAGCGCACGTTCGCGCGCGAGCTGCGTGCCGCACAGCTGACCCCGGACGTGGCCCTCGGCGAGGTGTATCTCATCGGCGCCGGCCCGGGCGATGCCGATCTGTTGACACTGCGCGGGCTGCAGCTGCTGCAGCAGGCGGATGTCATCCTGTATGACCGCCTGGTGAACCCGTTGCTGCTGGAGCGTGCGCGGCGCGATGCCGAGCGTATCTTCGTGGGCAAGGAATCCGGCGAGCGCGGTCAGCAGGAACGCATCCACGCGCTGCTGCTGTCGCTGGCGGGCGCGGGCAAGCGCGTCGCGCGGCTCAAGGGCGGTGATCCGCTGGTGTTCGGCCGCGGCGGCGAGGAGATCGAACTGCTTGCCGCGCACGACATTCCCTTTCAGGTGGTACCGGGAATCACCGCGGCACTGGGCGCGGCGGCGAGCAGCGCGCTGCCGCTCACGCACCGCCGGCTGGCCTGCAGCGTGACCTTCGTGAGCGGTCACGATGAACCCGCCGCGCCGAGCGACTGGAGCTATTTCGCCAACCCGCAGCACACTGTCGTGTTCTACATGGCAGTGGCGCAGCTGAGCGCGATCGTCGCGCACCTGCGCGCAGCCGGTGCCGCCGCCGAGCATCCGGCGGCGCTCATCGAGCGCGCCACCCTGCCCGGCCAGCGCCTGCTGCGGGCACCACTCGCTGCGATCGCAGAGCGGGCGCTCGCGGCACAGATTGCACCGCCTGCGCTGCTCATCGTGGGCGCGGTGGCGGGTCTGCCGACCGCCGAGCTCCTGAGTGCGGTGGAACTGAGGGCGCCTGCACAGGCGCTGCCGGCGTGAGCGCGGTGCACGGCTTCGTCGGCGCGGTCGGCAACACCCCGCTAATCCGGCTGAAGGCGCTGAGTGAGGAAACCGGCTGCGAGATTTTGGGCAAGGCCGAGTTCATGAATCCCGGCGGCTCGGTCAAGGATCGCGCCGCCAGCGCCATCATCGCCGCCGCCGAGCGCAGCGGCGCGCTGCAACCGGGCGGCACGGTGGTCGAAGGCACCGCCGGCAACACCGGCATCGGGCTTGCGCACGTGTGCAATGCGCGCGGTTATCGCTGCGTCATCGTCATGCCGGACAATCAGTCGCCGGAAAAATACCGGCTGCTCGGCACGCTGGGCGCCGAGGTGCACCAGGTGCCGGTAGTGCCGTACAGCAACCCCAACCAGTACCAGAAGGTGGCACAGCGACTCGCCGCCTCGCTCAGCAACGCGATCTGGTCCAACCAGTTCGACAACACCGCCAACCGTGAGGCGCACCTCGCCGGCACCGGTCCTGAGATCTACGCGCAAACTGCCGGACGGATCGATGCCTTCGTCGCCGCCTGCGGCACCGGCGGCACGTTTGCCGGCGTGGCCGAGTACCTCAAGTCGCGCCGGCGCACGATCCGCTGCGTGCTCGCCGATCCGCCCGGCAGCAGTCTGTACGCCTACGTGCGCACCGGCACCCTGCAGGCCACCGGCAGCAGCTCGATCACCGAAGGCATCGGCATCGGCCGCATTACCGCCAATCTCGCCGGCGCGCCCATCGACGATGCGCTGCACATCGAGGATGCGGAGTCGGTGCGCAACGTCTACCGGCTGTTGCGCGAGGAAGGCCTGTTCCTCGGCAGCACCAGCGGCATCAACGTCGCTGCCGCGGTACGCGTCGCCCGTGAGCTGGGGCCCGGACACACCGTCGTCACAGTGCTGTGCGACGGCGGTGGCAAGTACCAGTCGCGGCTTTTCAACCGCGAATGGCTCGAGCAGCAAGGACTCGCCGGCGCGGCGCTCGCAGCGCCGGCGCGCAGCGCCATCGTCCTGCACAGCGCACTGGTCGCCTGACACCGGCGCGGCGCGCGCCGCCTCCCCGCCTGCGGCACCACTGGTCCGGGCGGCGTTCCCGTGAGACAGTGTTGGCAGCAACCCGCAGCACTGCCGCCGTCTTACCGCATGAATGACCCCGTAAGCGCAGCCGAACTTGACGCGCTGCGGCTGAGCCTCGAGGTTGCCGGACTCAGCGTCAGCTTCAGTCTGCCGCTGGCGGTGATCGCTGCATGGCTGCTGACGCGCACGCGGTTTTTCGGGCGCACCCTGCTCGATGCCTTCGTACACCTGCCGCTGGTGCTGCCGCCGGTGGCGGTCGGCTACGCGCTGCTGCTGCTGTTCGGCGTCCGCGGCCCGCTCGGCGGCTGGCTCCACCGACACTTCGGCATCCAGCTCGCCTTCACCACGGCAGGCGCAGCGCTCGCGACTGCGGTCATGACCTTCCCGCTCATGGTGCGGGCGATCCGCCTGTCACTCGAGAACGTCGACCGCGGGCTTGAGGAGGCGGCGCGTACGCTCGGCGCCGGCCCATGGGACCGCTTCTTCTCAATCACGCTGTTCCTGATGATGCCGGGGATCCTGGCGGGCGGCGTGACGGCGTTTGCGGCGGGACTGGGCGAATTCGG
>DATHMN010000170.1:0-7178 GCA_035487135.1 Steroidobacteraceae bacterium
GAGCGCTTCGGCTTCGGCGCGCCGCTGCCGCCGCAGGGCGTGTGGCTGCACGCGGTATCGGTGGGCGAAGTGCAGGCGTGCGCACCGCTGGTAAGCGCGCTGGCGCAGCGTCACCCGCAGCTGCCGCTCACGGTGACCACCTTCACGCCGACCGGGGCGGCGCGCGCGCGTGCGCTGTTCGGCAATCTCGCGCAGGTGCGTTATGTGCCCTTTGATCTGCCGGGGGCGGTACGGCGCTTCTTCCGCCGCGTGCAGCCGCGCCTGGCGGTCATCTTCGAGACCGAGCTGTGGCCGAATCTCTATCGCGAGTCGGCGCGCCGCCGCGTGCCGCTGGTGCTGGCGAGCGCGCGCCTGTCGGCGCGCTCGGTCAGCCGCTACCAGCGCCTCGGCACCCTGTTCCGCGAAACCGTGGCGCGCACCGCGCTGATCGCCGCGCAGGGCGCGCCGGATGCAGAGCGCTTTGAGTCCCTCGGTGCGGATCCGGCGAACACGCACGTCACCGGCAACATCAAGTTTGACTTCGAGCTGCCGCCGGATATCGTCGCGCGCGGCGCCCGGCTGCGCGCCCGTTATGCGGCTGCGCGGCCACTGTGGGTTGCCGGCAGCACCCACGGTGGCGGCGAAGAGGAGGCCGTGCTCGCCGCGCAGCAGCTGGTGTGCCGCGAACATCCCGCGGCACTGCTGGTGCTGGCGCCGCGCCACCCGCCGCGCTTTGCCGAAGTGGCGCAGGCGCTGCAGCAGGCCGGCATCCCGTTCCGCCGCCGCTCGGATGCCGCGGATGCCGCGGCCGAAGCCGCCTGCGCCGTGGTGCTGCTCGATTCGCTCGGTGAACTGCTGGACTTCTACGCGGCGGCGGACGTCGCCTTCGTCGGCGGCAGCCTGGTACCGGTGGGAGGGCACAACCTGCTCGAGCCGGCCGCGCTCGGCATACCGGTGCTGACGGGTCCGAGCTACGCCAACAGCGAGGCGATCGCGCAGCTGCTCGTGCAGCGCGGCGCGGCCGAAGTGGTGCGCACGGCGGCCGAGCTGGCTGCTCGCCTCAACACACTGCTCGCGGACCCGGCGGCGCGCGCGCGCATGGGCGCCGCCGGTCGCGCCTCGGTCGATTCCAACCGCGGAGCGCTGGTCAAGCTGCTGACACTGATCGAACCGCTGCTCGCCGAGACCTGAGGGTCCGCCGCCCGGCTAGGGATGCGGTGTGGGCGTCGGGCTGGCCGCGGGCGCAGGCGCTGGTACCGTCGGCGCCACTGACTCGGGCGTGGCGACCGCCGGTGAGGTGGGATCGATCTGCGTGAGCCAGCCGTTGATCGAATCGAGCTGCTGCCGATCGAGGTTGCCGGCCGCCAGGCGCAGCTGCAACACGCTGACGATGTAGTCGTAGCGGCTGGCGGCGTAGTCGGTCTGCGCCTGCACCAGGTTCTTGCGCGCATTGAGCACGTCCACCGAGGTGCGGGTACCCACCTCGTAACCAGCCTCGGTCGCTTTGAGTGCGGTCTGGTTGGATTCCACCGCCTGGCGCAGCGACTGCACGCGCGCAATGCCGCTGATGACGCCGAGGTAGGCATCGCGCGCCTGGCGCTCGGTGGCGCGCGAGCTCTGCACCACCGCCTCCTTGGCGGCGATCCACTGGTACTCGCTCTGCCGCACCTTCGACTGGGTGTAGCCGCCGGAGAAGATCGGCAGCGTGACCTGCAGGCTGATCTGCCGGTCGTTGTAGTAGACATCGTAGGGGAACAACTGGCCGCCAAACACCTCATCGACCCCCTGCGACTGGTAGGAGCGGCCCGCGACGATGTCCACCGAGGGCAGGTGGCCGCCCTTGGCGATCTGCACGTTGTCGCGGGCGATGTCGGAGGCCAGGCGGCTGGAGATGAGCGACAGATTCTGTTCCAGCGAGATGTTGACCCAACGGTCCTCGTCGGCCGGTTCCGGGTTGGCGAGCGGCATGTCCGCGCCCGGCTTGGCCAACCGGTCGTATTTCTGCCCCGTGATCTCCTGCAGCTGATCCTCGGCGGTGGCGAGGGTGCGTTTGGCGGCGATCACGGTGGAGGCGGCCGTGTCGCGCGCCGCCTTGGCGTCCTCCACGTCGGTGACCGCGATCAGACCGACCTCGAAGCGTTTGTTGGCCTGATCGAGCTGGCGCGCGATCGCCTCCAGTGAGGCCTGGTCGGCCTGCAGCGTGTCATCCGCGGACAGCACGGTGAAGTAGGCCTGCGCGACCCGCAGGATCAGCTGCTGTTCGGCCGCCTGGTAGTTGGCCTCGGCCTGCGCGACTTCACGCCCGGCCTGCTTGAGCGTCATCCAGTTCGACCAGGAGAACACGTTCTGCTTGAGATTGAGCTGCCAGCCTTTGGTCGTGGTATCCACCACCGCCTGCACCGGCTCGACGAACGCCGTGCCGTTCGGATTGGTACCGAAGAACGGCTGCGTGCCGGAGTTGTGATCGCCCTGGGCACTGGCGGTGCCGGTCACCTGCGGCAGCAGTGCGGCAATCGCCTGTGGGCGCGCTTCGCGCGCGGCCAGCCGCGTCGCATCCGCCTGGCGGATCACCGGATCGTTGCGGACCGCGTCCTCAAATACGCCGATCAGGTCCTTGGACTGGGCACTGCCTGAGAATGCCAGCAAGGAGAGGGCGAGGAAGGGGGCGCGATTCATTGCGTGGATTTCCCTGCGACGGTGGCGCATCAGAAGGTGAATTCGGCCGGCCGCGGGGCGTTCACGAGCGGATCGATGACGGTCTCAAACAGACTCTGGGTGGCGAAGGAGTTCTCGCCGGTGCGCCGCACCAGCCGCGCCTCCATCACCGGCGCATCGCCAACCGCGACGAACAGCCGGCCGCCGGGCGCGAGCAGGCGCTCGAAGCGAGCATCGTAGATCGGCAGCGACGCTGTGACCGCGATGACGTCGTAGCGCGCGCCGTCATCGCCCAACAGCGCGTCCGCGTCGACGACCTGCACGTCGGACAAGCCGAGCGCCACCAGATTGCGGCGCGCGGCATCGGCGAGTTCGGGATAGATCTCCAGCGTGCGCACGCGCGCCGCCAGTCTGCGCAGGCAGGCGCTGATGAAGCCGCTGCCGGTGCCGATCTCGAGCACCTGTTCGTGTGGCTGCGGCAACAGGCCCTGCAACACACGGCCGACGACGCTCGGACGCAACATATGCTGTCCGCGTGCCAGCGGCACTTCGACGTCCGCGTAGGCGCGATAACGCTGTGCCGCCGGTACGAACAGCTCGCGCGGCACCTGGCGCATAACATCGAGCACGCGCAGGTCCAGCACTTCCCAGGCCCGGACCTGTTGCTCCACCATCTGCTCGCAGGCGTCCACCGTCTGCATGAGAGGCTCCATTACTTATTGCGAATCGCTGGAAGGGCCGGAGAAGTTAAGGGTTTTCTGGGGCGCTGCCAAGCGGCCATGCGACGAGATATGGTGAAATACCGACGGGGCGAGGGTCTGCGTGCGCTATGCTGGCCGCGCCCGAAAACCACAGGCGCGACAAGTCGAACCAGAAGCGCCGGTGGACCCTGAAGCGGGGTACCCCAGCAGAAGGCTTGAAGAAGAACGCAGATGTCGATGGTCGGCCTTTTATGCGTCCTGTTCGCCGCTACCGCTGCTCTGGTCCTAGTCTTCTATGCGTTGCAGCGGCGCGACTTGGCGGTGCTGCGCGAGCTGTCACAGCAACTGCAGCGGATCGCCATCGGCGGCCGGCTGCCGGGTCGAGTTGAGATCGGCAGCGACAAGCCGGAGATCGCCGCACTCGTCACCGCCGTCAATCACCTGCTGACGCGCGCCGCGCCCGCCAACGAAGCGAGCGAGGCACCCAAACTGTTTGCCGATCTCGGCGACCGCATCCACGAAGCGGTGCTGGTGCACCGGGAAGTCATTCTGTACGCCAACCGTCAGTTTGCCAGCTTCATCGGCGTCGACCGCGTCGAGCTGGTGGGGCGACGGCTCGCGGACCTGGTGCCGCCGGAATACGCAGAGCTGGTGAGCGAGAACATTCACCGGCGCCTCGCCGGCGAACCGGCCGCCGAGCGCTACGAGATCGATATGGTCGGGCTGCAGGGCCAGCTGAGCCGCCTGGAGATCACCTCCAGCGCGGTCGACTACGATCGCGGCACGGCGCTGCTGATCACCGGGGTCGAGATCATTCCCACCCAGACCACACGCACCCTGCGGCTGCCGGAAGACGCCGCCGCCGGACCGCCGCAGCTGGCGCTCAACGCGCTTGCCGAGGCGATCATCGCCACTGACAAGGACGGACGCATCACCTACATGAACCCCGCGGCCGAGGCGCTCACCGGCAGCGAGCCGGGCGCCGCCGGCGGCAGGCTGCTGGAGGAGCTCATCAGTCTGGTCGATGAGACCGACCGACGGCTGCTGTCCGATCCGGTTCATCAGGCACTCACCAGCGGCGCGGCCGTCAACCTCAGCCGTCGCGCGCTGCTGGTGGCGCGCAGCAGCGGCAGCGAGCGTTCCATCGAGCTGTCGGCTTCACCGATCCGCAACAGCGCGCGCGAGCTGGTCGGCGCGGTGATCATGCTGCACGACGTCACCGAGCTGCGCGGCCTGGCGCGGCAGATGTCCTACCAGGCGACCCACGATGCGCTCACCGGGCTCATCAACCGGCGCGAGTTCGAACGGCGCCTCGAGGAGGCCATCGAGAGCGGCCATCGCGGCGACGGCCAGCACGTGCTGTGTTATCTCGATCTGGACCGCTTCAAGCTGGTCAACGACACCAGCGGGCATCTCGCCGGCGACAGCATGCTGCGCGAGGTCGCCAAGTTGCTGCGCGATGCGGTGCGCGACAGTGACACCGTCGGCCGGCTGGGGGGCGATGAGTTCGGCTTGCTGCTGACCGGCTGCCCGCTCGAGAAGGCGCGCCAGATCGCCGACGACCTGTGCCGCGCGGTGGCCGATCACCGCTTCGTGTGGAAGGACAAGATCTTCAACATCGGCGTCTCGGTGGGGCTGGTGGAGATCTCGCGCGAGAGCGGCACGCTGGAAGAGCTGCTGGCGGCGGCCGACACCGCCTGCTACGTCGCCAAGAGGCAGGGCTCGGGGCGCGTCGCGGTGTATTCGGCGCGCGATGAGGCGCTGGCGCGCCATACCGGCGAGATCCAGTGGCTGCAGCGGCTGCAGTCGGCCCTGAAAGAGAACCGCTTTCTTCTCTATCAACAGGTGATCGTGCCGGTGCACGACACCGACACCGGGCCGGCGATGGAAGTGCTGGTGCGGCTCAAGGACGAGAGCGGTCAGGACCTGCTGCCGGCGGAGTTCATGCGCGCCGCGGAGCGCTACCGCCTGATGGGGCTGGTCGATCGCTGGGTGGTGCAGACGACGCTCTCGGCGCTCGGGCGCGGCGCGATCCCGGTGCCAACCCATCGCAGCGTCGCCATCAACATCTCCGGCCAGACGCTCGGCGACGGGCAGTTCCTCGAATTCGTAGTGGAGTGTCTGGACACGACCGGGGTCGCGCCCGGCCAGGTGTGCTTCGAGATCACCGAGAGCGCGGTGATCGCCAACCTCGATCAGGCGCGCCGCTTCGTCGGCGTGCTGCACGGCATGGGCTGTCAGTTTGCGCTGGATGACTTCGGCTCGGGCGTGGGCTCGTTCTCGAACCTCAAGAACCTGCCGCTCGACTACCTGAAGATCGACGGTTCGTTCATGCGCAACCTGGGGCGCGACTCGGTCAATCAGGCGATGGTGACGGCGATGATCGAGCTCGCGCGCACCCTCCATTTCAAGGTGATCGCCGAGCAGGTGGAGGATTCGGCCGCGGTGGATGCGGCGCGCCGCATGGGCGTCGATTACCTGCAGGGCTACGCGATCGGCCGCCCGCAGCCGCTGTCGCTGGCGGCCTGAAGTTCCTCAGGGCTCTTGCGGCTCGAACGCGAGCGCCACGCCGTTCAGGCAGTAGCGCGTACCGCTCGGCTGCGGCCCGTCAGTAAACAGGTGCCCCAGGTGACCGCCGCAGTGCGCACAGTGCACCTCCGTGCGGCGCATGAAGTGGCTGTAGTCCTCGCGCGTGGCGACGGCCTGCGGCAGTGCCTGGTAGAAGCTGGGCCAGCCGGTGCCACTGTCGTATTTAGCCGTCGCAGCGAACAGTGGCTGGGCGCAGCCCGCGCAGCTGAACGTGCCGGCGCGCCGCTCGGCATTGAGCGCGCTGCTGCCGGCCGGCTCGGTGCCCTGCTTGCGCAGCACCGCAAAGGCGCGCGGCGCCAGCGCGCGCCGCCACTCCTCCTCGGACTTCTCGACTGCGAAGCGGCCGGCCTCGGCCATGGGTGCGCGCCGCAGCGTTACAGCAGCGGCACCAGCAGCAGCGCCACGATGTTGATGATCTTGATCAGCGGGTTGATCGCCGGACCTGCGGTGTCCTTGTAGGGATCGCCGACCGTATCGCCGGTGACGGCCGCCTTGTGTGCATCCGAACCCTTGCCGCCGAAGTGACCTTCTTCGATGTATTTCTTGGCGTTGTCCCAGGCGCCGCCTCCGGTGGTCATGGAAATGGCGACGAACAGCCCGGTGACGATGGTGCCGATCAACAGGCCGCCGAGTGCGCGCACCCCGGCGCCGGCGCCCATGAGTGAATTGAGCGCGAACACCAGCACGATCGGCACCAGGATCGGCAGCAGGGACGGCACGATCATCTCGCGGATGGCCGAGCGGGTCAGCAGGTCGACCGCGCGCGAGTAGTCCGGCTTGCCACTACCGTCCATGATGCCTTTGATCTCGCGGAACTGGCGCCGCACCTCATTGACCACTGAGCCGGCGGCGCGGCCGACGGCCTCCATCGCCATCGCGGCGAACAGATAGGGCACCAGGCCGCCGATGAACAGGCCGATGATGACCGCCGGGTCCGACAGCGAAAAGGTGGCGGCTTTGCCCGCTTCCTGCAGGTTGTGGGTGTAGTCGGCGAACAGCACCAGCGCGGCAAGTCCCGCCGAACCGATGGCATATCCCTTGGTGACCGCCTTGGTGGTGTTGCCGACCGCATCGAGCGGGTCGGTGATATTGCGCACTTCTTTGGGCAGTCCGGGCATCTCGGCGATGCCGCCAGCGTTATCGGTGTTCGGGCCGTAGGCATCGAGCGCCACGATCATGCCGGTCATCGACAGCATGGCAGTCGCGGCGATAGCGATGCCATAGAGATTGCCGAGCGTGTACGCACCCCAGATG
>DATHMN010000171.1:0-3976 GCA_035487135.1 Steroidobacteraceae bacterium
CGCCGATGTCGTGATCTTCGACCCCGATACCATCCAGGATCACGCGACCTACGAGCAACCGCACCAGCTGGCCACTGGCCTGGATGACGTGTGGGTCAACGGTGTGCGCGCGCTGCGTCACGGTGAAGCGACCGGGGCTGCGAGCGGTCGTGCGGTACGCGGCCGTGCCTGGCGGCAAGCCACGGGTGGCGGCTGTCGCCGCAGCGCTGCCGACTGGAGTTGGAGCCGTTGACGGCGCCGTGAGCCGCGCGCGTCACGCAGCACCATGACAGCCGCGGGCGAGCTAGGGCCGTCCATCGCGTCTGCCCAGGCGCCAGCGGATCGCTGGTACGTGCTGGGTGTACTCACCGCAGTCTACGCACTCAACATCGCGGATCGCTTCTCGATCTCGACCGTGATCGAGCCCATCCGCAAGGAGCTGCACCTGAGTGATGGCGGCGTGGCTGCGATCACCGGCGTCGCGCTCGGCGTACTCTACGTGACCATCGGTATCCCGCTCGCCGCGTTCGCGGATCGCGCCAATCGTCGCAACATTCTCGTCCTGGCGCTGGCCGTGTGGTCGGCCATGACCACGCTGTGCGGATTCGCCAGAACCTCCTGGCATCTGTTCCTGGCACGCGTGGGCGTCGGCATCGGTGAGACCGGTGGCACGCCGCCCTCCACGTCGATTCTCGCCGACAAGTTTCCGCCGGCACGCCGCCCGATGGCGCTGACCATCTATGCTCTGGGAGCTTGTCTGGGCGCCTGGCTCGGTTCATCAGTGGCCGGCGCAGCGGCACAGCGCAGCGGCTGGCGTGCGGCGTTTCTGGTGCTGGGCATACCCGGTCTCGTGCTGTCCGCGATCGTGTGGCTCACGGTACGTGAGCCACGCCGCGGCGCGCTCGACAGCACGCCGCCTCTTCAGCCGAGCGCCTTCGCGGCGACGGTGCGCTACATCGCCACCCAGCGCTCGGCGGTGCATCTGCTGGTGGGCGGCTCAGTGGCCACGCTGTGGAGTTGGGGACTGATCTGGTGGACGCCGGCATTCCTGCAGCGCTCCCACCAGCTGAGCGTCGGAGACGCGGGTGAGCTGCTCGGGCTCATGCATCTGGTTGCCGGCACGGCCAGCACGCTGCTCGCCGGCTGGCTCGTCGCTCGCCCCGCGGCCGCCGATCCGCGCTACGTGGCGCGTCTGCTGGCTGTGGTGGTCGCCGTGACGACGATTCCCTCCATCGGGCTGTACTGCGTGAGCTCGCAGGGCGCCGCGACCGTGCTGCTGTGGCTCTTCGTGCCGGGTGTGTACTTTTACATCGGACCGATTCTCGGGCTGCTACAGAACGTGATTCCCGCAAACATGCGTGCCACCGCCTGTGCGCTGCTTCTGTTTCTGGCCAATGTGGGCAATCTTATCGTCGCGCCGCAACTCGTCGGCTGGCTCAGTGACTGGTTCAGAGATTCCTTCGGCGCCGGCCCGGAGTCGCTGCGCTGGGCGCTCCTGCTGCTTGCGCCGACCGGGTTCTGGGCGGCCTGGCACCTGTGGCGCAGCGGAGTCACGATTCGCGAGGATGAGGCGCGCGCGACTTAGTAACGAATTGCACCCGACGCTTGCGCCGTGACGAGTCCCGTTTACGCCGGCCTGCCGACCGCACGGTTTCGAATCGCCCTAGACTTCGGCAATGGCTTTTTCGGAGTCACTGTTCCCGAACCGTGCGCTGCACAGCACACGCCCGCGTCGGCGCGAAGCGCTTGAGGTGCGGGGTACGGGGGAGGAGAGTCCCGGCGGCACCACCCCCGAGATCGCCAATCCCTGGGCCCGCATCTGGGGCGTTGGCGGTGCGTGCTGGCTCATCGTCACCTGCACGGCGTTGCTGTGGATGCTGCCTGCGAGCGGCACCGAGACCGGCGGCGTCTACGTCGTCTCCACGGCAGCGCGCGCGGCACAGCATCTGATGGTGTTTCTGGCGGCGGCCCTCGGCTATCGCGCGGCGCTTGCGCTCGGGTGGCCACGCGGTCGGGCGGCGCAGGCGCGGGTCGTGCTGGTGAACTGCCTGATGGCGCTCGCCGTCGTGTCCGTTGCCCCGGGTGCGCTGGTGCTGGCCGCGGGGTTCATTGACGGGCGCTTGCCGCAGCTGCGCGCGTCGCTCGAGGTGTGGTCACAGTACCCCAGCTGGGCATACTGGACCATGCCGCTCAGGTTCTTTCTGCCACCCTATATTCTCGGACTGTGCGCCATCGCTCTTGCGGTGGTGATGCGCCGGCAGCACCGCGCAGCGCTGCGCGCGGCCGAGCTTGCCCGTGCCTGTGGCGTGGCGCGCATGGCGATGCTGTCGGCGCAACTGCAGCCGCACTTTCTGTTCAATTCTCTGCACGCGATCAGCGTGCTCGTCGATGAGAGTCCGCGCCAGGCCTCCGCCATGCTCGCGCGCCTCGGGGACTTCCTGCGCCACGCGCTTGAGAGCAGCCATCGGCCGTGGGTGGACGTGGCGACGGAACTGGCTGGACTTGAAGCTTACCTGGCCGTGCAGCAGATGCGCTTTTCCGACGGCTTGCGTATCGCCATCGACGCCAGCCCCGAATCGCTGGGGGCGTGCGTGCCGGCGTTGCTGTTGCAGCCGCTCGCGGAGAACGCCATCGAACACGGACGTGATGACTCAGGCGCGATACTGTACCTGCGCGTCGCGACCTTCGTCATCGCCGAACGGCTGTGTATCGTCGTGAACAACAGCAGCCCGCAGCTGAGCGCCGATCTGCCCCCGCAGCGCTACGGCCATGGGCTGGCGAACGTCGAGTTACGGCTGCGCGCTGCGTACGGCGATGACGCAACACTGACGGTCGGGCCGGACCCGCAGGGCGGGACGAGCGCCTTCCTTGATCTTCCCTCGCGCGACTTCGCAACCGTGCGACCCCAGAGGCAGTCGCACAGGTGAACGCCGCCATCTCGACACTGGTGGTGGACGATGAGCCCCTGGCGCTTAAGCGGGTGCTGCGACTGCTGCGCGATGATCCGGACATCAATGTCGTTGGAACGTTCAGCTCTGCACCGGAGGCGGCCGAGCATGCGCGCGAGCACGCGCCACAACTCATGCTGCTCGACATCCGCATGCCGGAGCTTGACGGCTTTGAGCTCGTCGCCACTCTCGCCCAAGGCGGCGTCAATCCGTACATCATCTTTGTAACCGCATACACCGACCGTTCCATGGACGCCTTCGGGATCGGCGCTATCGACTATCTGCTCAAACCCTTTGACGACGAGCGCTTCGCGCGCGCCATCAGCCGCGCCAAGTCGCTGATCAGATCGGCTCAGGGTACCGTCGCGACCCCGCGGCCGCCGCCCACCGGGGACCGTACGCGTCTCTTGCTCTCCGAGCGCGGCAAGGTCGTGGTGCTGTCGATGCGCGACATCGAGTTCGTGCAGGCGGCCGCCAAACACGTAAGGATCTTCGCCGGCGGCCGTTGCTTCTCCTTCCGCCAGCCGCTCGGGCAGCTCGAACAGCGCCTGGATGCTGCCAGCTTCGTGCGCGTGCATCGCTCGACGCTGGTCAATATCGAGCATATTGCGGAGATGCACCCGCTGTTTCACGGCGACTACGAGCTCGTCCTGCGCCGCGGAACGCGCCTCACGCTCAGCCGCCGCTACCGCGATCGCCTGGCGCCGTTCCTGCTCAAGTAGCTAGCCCGGTACGTGCAGTTCAACGGTGCGACTGCGCACGCTTCCCAGCCGTACATGTCCGCGCCAATGCGGCGCACGCCAGTAGACGGTATCGAACCGCCTGACGATATGACCGCGCACGTGATGGAAGCGCGGCGCGCGGCGCAGCGCCCCGGAACTCTCGGCGCGCCCCGCGGCCGCCGGGGTGAACACCGGTGCGCAGATCTCCAGATGCTCAAGCAGCGGCGGCTTGCCGAGACGCAGACGCTTGGAGTTGAGGCGCTGAGGATCAACCGGCAGCCGCACCAGATCGTCGCGGATCGACATGAGCAGGAACAGCGCCAGCAG
>DATHMN010000172.1:0-33735 GCA_035487135.1 Steroidobacteraceae bacterium
AGCTCCGGTCGCTGGGTGCGGATGCTGGCCGGCAGCTCGTGGCGGGTGTCGAACATGCTGTGCTCCTTACGCGTGCGGGATGCGCGGGATGTCCCTGCGGCCACAGTCCCGGGTCCAGCGGCGCTCCGCAATCGCGGTGTAGGAGTCTACCGCACCCGCCGCGTCGGCAACGCGCCCGCGAGAAGTCAGCTTTCGTCGTGATAGCGGCGCAAGCGTGTCGCCACGAACAGCATCACCAGCGCCGCCACCACTCCGAGCCACAGATCGCGGTCGGCGAACGCACCGCCGAAGTTCAGCGCCTGCAGGAGCGAGCCCACCGGGTGCAGGCCATTGGCCGTAAACACGCGCGCATGCGGCAGCTCGAGCACCTGCCAGATGTGGCGACTGCGATAGGCGATGAAGTCATGCAGGTACAGCGGCTGACGGTAGATACCGTGGAGGATCGCCTCCAGCACCAGGGCGAGCACTGGCGGCACCGTGACCCACAGGAAGGGACTCTTGCGCACCCACGCCGACACCAGCATGAGCGCTGTGGCGACCGGGGCATACCAGAGCACGGCGAGCAGCACGGTCAGGAATACCACCACTTCGGTGCGCAGCCACTCGAGGGTGTCCCAGCTGAGCACCGGCGGGGAGCTGCCGGTGGCGACCCGCAGCGAATAGATCGCATAAAACAACAGGTGCCCCACCAGCGCCAGGGCGAACACGCCGAACGGCACGATCACCAGTGCCGTCAGCGCCTTGGAGGTGACCGTCAGGCCATCGGAAACCGGCAGCGATTTCCAGAAAAGGATGCTGCGGTCGCGGCGCTCGGCGTACAGGCAGTCGAGCACGTAGTAACTGATGAGGAAAAGCGTGACCACGTACAACGGGATGGTCAGGACGGTTTGCACCACGGTCGCCGCGGCGACCTTGCCCTCATGAGCACCGATGACCTCGCCGCCGTCGCTGCTCATGTCGATCTGGAAATTGCCGCGGCTGTCGGCGTGCCAGTGACCGAGCACGGCGCACAGCAACAGGAGCAGCACCTGGGTCGCAAGCGGCGCCAGCCACAGGTAACGGTGCTCCCAGAATTCACGCCGCACCAGCGTCACCAGTGTGGTGTGCAGGGGCTTGACCGAGTAGGCGCTGGTGCTGCGCGGGGCATCGCCTGCCGCATCAGCGATAGTGCTGTTCATGTGCGTACGCCCTCCTGCATCTTGGCGACGAACAGGTCGGCGATGGTCGGGGTCCGCAGCTCGCCGTAGGGCTTGAGTTCGGCGCTCGAGCGCCCCTCGAAGAACAGCGCCACCCGGCCGAACAGCTCACGCTCGTAGAACGGTTGCAGCGCGCGCGCCGCGCGCGCCGCGTCGGCGCTCAGCGTGAGCTGCTGATAGCGCTGGCCGAGCTCTTCCACCGAGGCCTGCAGCGCCACGCGTCCGTGGTTGATGAAGATCACGTCGGTAAACAGGTTCTCCACCTCCTCCACCTGGTGGGTGGTGAGCAGGATGGTGCGCTCCTTGTCGAAGTAGTCGTTCACCAGGGTGTCGTAGAACTTGCGCCGGTAGAGCAGATCGAGGCCGATGGTCGGCTCATCCAGCACCAGCAGGCGCGCATCGATCGCCATGATCAGCGCCAGGTGCAGCTGCGTGACCATGCCCTTGGACAACTCGCGCACACGGCTGCCGTGGCGGATGTCGGTCTTGGCGAGGAAACCTTCGGCGACGGCGCGGTCGAAGCGCGGATGCACGCCGCTACAGTAGTCGAGTGCCTGGCTGACGCGCAGCCAGCGCGGCAGTACAGCGACGTCCGCCATGAAACACACTTCGCGCATCAGCGCGTCGCGCTGCGCGCGCGGATCGAGCCCGAGCACGCGCAGCTCTCCGGAGAAGGGCGTCAGACCGAGGATGGCCTTGAGTGCGGTGGTCTTGCCGGCGCCATTCGGGCCGATGAGACCGACGATGCGGCCCGGCTCGACGCTGAAGCTGACGCCGTCCAGGGCGCGTTGGGCGCCGTAGCTCTTGGTCAGCCCGCGCGCATCAATTACTGCTGTCATCATTCTCCCCTGTGGCGGGCGGGTTGGCGGCCGGGTTGGCGGCGGGGAACGGCGCGGACGGCGCGGCAGCGCCGGCACGCTCGAGTTCCTCCGCGGAGATGCCGAGGCGCTGGATGATGGCGTATACCCGCGGCCACTCTTCCTCGAGAAAACGCACACGCTCATCCTTCATCAGCGCCTTGCGGGCGCCCGGACTCACGAACATGCCGCGGCCGCGACGCTTCTCCACCAGCTGCTCGTCCACCAGCTGCTGGTAGCCTTTGAGGACGGTGAGCGGGTTCAGGCGGAAGTCTGCGGCCACCGTGCGCACCGAGGGCAGCGGATCGCCCTCTTTCAGCACGCCCTCGATGATCATCGCGACCACGCGGTCCCGCAGTTGCCGGTAAATCGGCAGGCTCTCGTCCCACTGCGGATCCATGAATGCTTGCACGGCCTGTATCGGGGGGTTAGCGAACTAATCTACCAAAACGGCCGGCTCGGGCTGGCCCACCCAGCCGTGCAGCTCGCTGGCGCCGCTGCCGGCGGTCCCGGGCTGCGCGCCTAGCCGGATCGAGTTCGTCTGCACGAAGGCCAAGCAGAGGGCCAGGGTGATGAGCGCGGCACCGGCGGCGCAAGCCACAGCACGACAGGCGGGTCCGATGCTCATGTGCGAAATCTCCTTCGCGACGGGTTTTCAGGCGTGGCCGCTATGCATTACGACGACAGGCGTCGAGTGCGCGGGAGGCGTGGCAGTGGCCTGCGCGAAGCCGCTGCCCACCGCCAGGGTGATCAGGGCGGCGGCGGCCAGGCAGACGAGGTCCCGGTAGGCGGTCGCAACGAAGGTGTTCATGGTCAGCTCCTTGACTCGAAACCGCTCAGGCGCGCTCGGCGTGGGCGGAAAACTGCGGGGGCACGCTGGTGGAGTGCACGAAGGCACTGCCGAGGACCAGGGTGATGAGCACTGCCGCAGCAGCGCAGGTGAAGTTGCGGTAGAGGCTCAGGGCGAAGGCGTTCATGTTCATCTCCTCTTGGGGGGTGGCGGCTCAGACTCCGCGGGACTGCGCGGTCGAGGCCTGCGCGGCCGGGGACACGCTGGTGGACTGCACAAAGGCCATCCCCAGGACCAGGGTGATCAGGGCGGCGACGGCGGCACAGGTGAAATCGCGATACAGGACAGATACGGCATTCATGGTGGTCTCCTTGGGTTCTCTTCGGTCTCTTCGGTCTCTTCGGTCTTCCGGCAACCCGTTCTGGCTGCCTCCCTTGGTGTTGTACTATAGTAGAACACTACTTAAGTGTCAAGCCAGCTCACTAAGAATTTTGCGGGGTCCCTAGAATCGGCGGGGTTCGGCTCGCTCAGGCCCTCTTGGGGCCTTTCAGGCGCTCCTCAGCCCCTTGGCACCCCGTTGGAGGGCCCTGGGCGGCGAACGGTTTGAGCCGGGCTGGACGAGGATGGGATGCGGCTAGGGGCGCGGCGGGCTCACAGGCTAGAATTTCGGGCCATTTTTGCTGTTACGGGAAACGCCAAGCACCATGAAAGCCGTCAACGTCGCGATCACGGGGGCCGCAGGCCAGATCGGTTACGCCCTCGCCTTTCGCGTCGCTGCTGGGGCGATGCTGGGGCGAGAGACGCGCATCAACCTGCACCTGCTCGAGATCACTCCGGCATTGGCGGCGCTGCAGGGCGTGGTGATGGAGCTCGATGACTGCGCCTTTCCGACGCTCGGCAAGGTAGTGGCCAGCGATGATGCGCGCGTGGCCTTCCGCGACTGTCAGATCGCGCTGTTGGTGGGCGCACGCCCGCGCGGTCCGGGCATGGAGCGCAAGGACCTGTTGCAGGCGAACGCGCAGATTTTTTCGGCGCAGGGCAAGGCGCTGAACGAGGTCGCGGACCGCAAGGTCAAGGTGCTGGTGGTCGGCAATCCCGCCAACACCAACGCGCTGATCGCGCGCGCCAACGCGCGCGATCTGGACGCGCGCAACTTCACCGCCATGACACGCCTCGACCACAACCGTGCGCTCGCGCTGCTGGCGCAACAGACCCAGACACACGTCACCGACATCCGCCACATGACCATCTGGGGCAACCATTCGGCCAGCCAGTACCCCGACCTGTCGCACGCGCTGGTGAAGGGCAAGCCGGCGAAATCGCTGTTGCAAACGCAGTGGATCGAGCAAAGCTTCATCCCGCAGGTGCAGCAGCGCGGGGCTGCGGTCATCAAGGCACGCGGCGCCTCGTCGGCGGCCTCGGCGGCCGCAGCCGCCATCGATCACGTGCACACCTGGGTGCACGGCACCCCCGCGGACGACTGGGTCAGCATGGCCGTGCCGGCCGATGGCAGCTACGGCATCAGCGACGGGGTCATCTATTCCTATCCGGTCACGGTGGCCAACGGTGACTACCGCATCGTGCCCGACCTGAGCGTCGATGAGTTCAGCCGCAAGCGCATGGATGCCAGCTACGCGGAGTTGCGCGAGGAGCGCGACGGAGTGCGCAATCTGCTCGGCTGAGGTTGCCGGCGCGGCGCGTATAGTCGGCGCGTTGCGCGCCTCTTAAGGACGTATCATGTTAGGTGCCGTGCTGTCCCTCATCCTGGTGGTGGCCGCCGCCTATGCGGTGACGCAGATCGGCGGGGTCATCACGCTGCTGTTCATCGCTGCGGTGCTGTTCCTCGCCTACCGCCGCCTGTCGCTGCTCGCCTTCACGCTGACCTTCACGGTACTGCTGGCCGCCTACACCTGGCTCGGCGCGAGCAGCGCGCCCGCCGGTGTGTGGAAGGGGTTCCTGTGGCTGCTGCTCGCGGGCCTGTGGCTGCTGAACCTGCGGCCGCTGCGCAAGGCGCTGATCACGCGGCCGTTCATGAAAACCTACCTGCGGCTGCTGCCGTCGATGTCGCAGACCGAGAAGGAGGCGCTCGAGGCCGGCACCGTGTGGTGGGACGGCGAGCTGTTCACCGGCGCACCGCGCTGGGAGAAGCTGCTGGCCGCGCAGGCGCCGCAGCTGTCGGGCGAGGAGCGCGCCTTTCTCGATGGTCCGTGCGAGGAACTGTGCCGCATGCTCGATGAGTGGGACATCACCCACGAGCGCGGCGACCTGCCGCCGCAGGTGTGGGACTTCCTCAAGAGCCGCGGCTTCTTTGCCATGATCATCGCCAAGAAGTACGGCGGACTTGAGTTCTCCGCCTATGCGCACTCGTGCGTGCTGGCCAAGATTTCCAGCCGCAGCCCGACCGCCTCCTCGACCGTCGCCGTGCCCAACTCGCTCGGTCCGGCGGAACTGCTCAACCACTACGGCACCGAGGAGCAGAAGGACTACTACCTGCCGCGGCTGGCGCGCGGCGAGGAAGTGCCGTGCTTCGCGCTCACCGGGCCGCGCGCCGGCTCGGATGCCGGCTCGATCCCCGACACCGGCATCGTCTGCCGCGGCCTGTGGCAGGGGCGCGAGGTGCTCGGCATGCGTCTCAACTTCAACAAGCGCTACATCACGCTCGCACCGGTCGCGACGGTCGTCGGGCTCGCGTTCCGCCTGTTCGATCCGGAGCGGCTGCTGGGCGAGAAAACCGACCTCGGCATCACCTGCGCGCTGATCCCGCGCAACACCGCGGGCGTCAGCATCGGCCGGCGTCACTTCCCGCTCAACATTCCATTCCAGAACGGGCCCATCCATGGCAAGGACGTGTTCGTACCGGTGGACTTCATCATCGGCGGCGCGAAGATGGCCGGCGCGGGCTGGCGCATGCTGGTCGAGCAGCTGTCGGTCGGGCGCTGCATCTCCTTGCCCTCCAACACCACCGGCGCCGCCAAGGCCGGCGTGTGGGCGACCGGCGCCTACGCCCGCATCCGCACGCAGTTCAACCTGCCGGTGGCCAAGTTCGAGGGGGTCGAGACGGTGATCGCGCGCATGGTGGGACTCACCTACACCATGGATGCTGCGCGCTCGGTCACCGCCGGTGCCATCGACGGTGGCGAGAAGCCCTCGGTGCCCTCGGCGATGCTCAAGTACCACGTGACCGAAATGGGCCGGCAGGTGGCGAACGACGCCATGGACGTGCACGGCGGCAAGGGCATCTGCCTGGGTCCCCACAACTATCTCGGCCGTGGCTACCAGATCGTGCCGGTGGCGATCACCGTCGAGGGCGCCAACCTCTTGACGCGCAATCTCATCATCTTCGGCCAGGGTGCGGTGCGCTGCCACCCGTTCGTGCTGCGTGAGATGAACGCCGCGCGTAATCCCGACCGCGCCCGCGGCGTCGACGATTTCGATCGGGCCCTGTTCGCGCACATCGGCTTCACGCTCTCGAATGCGGTGCGCTCGTTCATCATGGCGCTCACCCACGCGCGTTTCACCCGCGCCCCGGTGGCCGGCCCGACCGCGCGCTACTTCCAGCACGTGGTGCGGTTCTCGGCCTCGTTCGCCTTCGCCGTGGACGTCGCCATGCTGTCACTCGGCGGCTATCTGAAAAAGAAGGAGGGACTGTCGGCGCGCCTGGGCGACGTGCTGTCGTGCATGTACCTCGCCTCCATGGTGCTCAAGCACCACGAGAATCAGGGACGCCCCGCCGAGGATCTGCCGATCGTCGAGTGGGCCTGCCGCAACCTGCTGTACCACGCGCAGGAACAGCTGCACGGCTTCCTGCGCAATTTCCCCAACCGGCTGTTGGCCGGCGTGATGCGCGCGCTGATCTTCCCGCGCGGGCGGATCTATTCGGCGCCCGGCGACCGCCTCGGGCGCACGGTAGCCGAGCTGGTGACCAGCGCCACCAGCGCGCGCGAGCGCATGGGCGATTTCATCTATCGCACCTGCGAGCCCGGCAATCCGCTCGGACTGCTGCAGGAGGCGCTGCTGCTCGCCATGCAGCTCGAGCCGCTCGAGAAGCGCATCCGGGTCGAGGGCGTGAAGACCGGCCGCGTGACCGCGCTCGATCTGCCGGGACGCATCCAGCAGGCGCTCGCCGCCGGCATCCTCTCGGAGACCGAGGCGGCGGCGCTGCGCGATTTCGATCGCAAGACCATGGACATCATCAACGTGGATGACTTCGAGCCGCACGAATTCGGCGTGAAAGCGCAGCCGGCGACACGATCGAGCGCGCACGTCGCATGAGCGCTGCGGCGCCACCGACCCTGCAAGCACTCGCCGCGGCCCCGGCCGACATGACACCCGCGGGCGCGCTGCAGGCAGCGCCGGCACCGGCGTGCGAGAACTGCGCCGCGCCGGTGAGCGGGCGTTTCTGCAGCGCCTGCGGGCAGCGCCTCGAGGCGCCGGTGCACTCACTGCGCCACTTTGTCCATAGCGCCACCGAGGACCTGACGCACGCCGACTCGCGCCTGTGGCGCACGCTCGTCGCGCTGCTGTTCAGACCCGGCAAGCTGACGCACGAATTTCTCAACGGCCGGCGCGCGCGCTACCTGCCGCCGGTGCGGCTCTACCTGGCGCTGTCGCTGGTGTTCTTCCTGATCGCCGCGGCCACGCCGCAGGAGTTCACCGTCATTCATATCGGCCGCGATGCCGGGCGCACGGCGCCGCCCGTGCCGCACGCCGGCACAGCACAGCTCAAGCCTGAGTCCGCAGAGACCCCTGCACAGCGCGCCGATCGGGTGTGCACCGACTACCACGGCCCGTGGCCGCAGCTGCTGGGGCCACGCGTGCTCAAGGCCTGCCGCAAGATCGTCGGCGACGATGCCCACTCAGTCCAGGGCGCCTTCCTGCACAACGTGCCGCGGGCGATGTTTGTTTTTCTGCCGCTGCTGGCGGCGAGCATGATGCTCATGTACTGGCGGCCGCGACACTATTACGTCGAGCACCTGCTGCTGCTGGTGCACAACCATGCCTTCATGTTCCTGCTGCTGATGCTGGGCTGGGGCGTGGTGGCGTTGTTCCCGGCGCTGGCACATACGGTGAGCGATGTGACCTTCCTGTATATCGTCTGGTACACGTTTCGCTCCATGCGGGTCGTTTACGGGCAGGGGCGCCTGCTGACCTCCGCTAAGCTCTTGTTGCTGGCGTTCTTTTACTTCGCGTTCGGGGCGGTGATGCTCACCATCACCTCCCTGTACAGCGCCTTGACTCTTTGAAGGAGAAGTCCATGTCCAGATTCGTCATCGCCGTATTGCTCGCGGCTGTCAGCTCATTCGCCGCCGCCCAGGAACGTACCCCGTCCCCGAGCGGGGCCGAGGCGTACATCATCAGTCCCAAGAACGGCGCCACGGTGCACAACCCGGTGCGCGTGCAGTTCGGCCTCAAAGGGATGGGCATCGCCCCGGCCGGCGTCAAGTTCGACAACACCGGCCATCATCATCTGCTGATCGACACGGACGCGCCGACGGATCTGTCGGCTCCGCTGCCGGCCACCGACAAGATCGTGCACTTCGGCAAGGGACAGACGGAGACGACGCTGACGCTGCCGCCGGGCAAGCACACCCTGCAGCTGCTGCTCGGCGACATGAACCACATCCCACACAACCCGGCGGTGCTCTCCAAGAAGATCACCATCACCGTCGCTCCCTGAAAGGGCGCGCGAGGCCGCTATGAGCCGCTGGGTGCTGCACGTCGACATGGACGCTTTTTACGCGTCCGTGGAGCAGCACGACGATCCGACGCTCGCCGGCAAACCGGTCGTGGTCGGCTGGGACGGCGCCCGCGGCGTGGTCGCGGCCGCCAGCTACGAGGTGCGCCGCTTCGGCGTGCACTCAGCGATGCCGATGAGCCGCGCGCTGCGACTGTGCCCGCAGGCGCTGTGCGTGCGCCCGCGCATGCAGCGCTACCAGGAGGTCTCGGGCCAGGTATTCGGCGTGTTCCGTGAGATCACGCCACTGGTGCAGGGACTGTCCCTCGATGAGGCGTTTCTCGATGTGACCGCGAGCCAGGAGCTGCTCGGCAGCGCCACCGACATCGCGCGCCTCATCAAACAGCGCATTCGCGCGCGCACCGGGCTGTCCGCCTCGGTGGGCGTGGCACCCAACAAGCTGGTGGCGAAGATCGCCTCCGATCTGATGAAGCCCGATGGCCTCACGGTGGTGACCGCCGAGCGGGTGCGCGAGACGCTCGCGCCGCTGTCGGTGCGGCGCCTGCCGGGCCTCGGGCGCAAGACCGGAGCGCGGGTCGAGGCCGCCGGAATCCACACGCTCGGCGAACTGCGCAGCGCGCCGGATGCGGTGCTGTGGCCGCTGTTCGGGCGCTACTCGGCGTGGATGCGCGAGCGTGCCAGCGGTATCGACGAGCGCCCGGTCCTGGCGGAGGTGGAGGAGAAATCGCTGAGCGCCGAGGACACCTTCCCCGAGGACATCGCCGATGTGCGCACGCTGCAGCGCCAGCTGGCGCGCCTGGCGGAGCTCGCTGCCAGCCGCCTGCGGGCGCGCGAGCTCATGACCGCCTGCATCGGCATCAAGATCCGCCGCGGTGATTTCACCACTTTCACCCGGCAGCGCGCGGTCGCACCGCCCAGCTGCGAGGCGCGCGCCGTGGCGCAGGTGGCCGCCGACCTGCTGGCGCGCTGGCTGGCCGGCAATCCGGGTGCGAAACTTCGCCTGCTGGGAGTGGTCCTCACTGAACTGACGCCCGCAGCACAGCTCGGCCTGTTCGAGGAAACCCGCCGCAACGGTCGGCTGGATGCCACCTGCGATGCGGCCCGCGAGCGCTTCGGCGGCCGCGCACTGCGGCACGGCAATACCATCGAGTAGCATCGTCCATGTATCTGAGTTTCTTCGGCCTCAACGAGAAGCCGTTCGCCATCACGCCCGATCCGCGCTACCTCTACCTGAGCGAGCGCCACGCGGAGGCGCTGGCGCACCTGCTGTACGGCATCAACGAGGCGGGCGGCTTCGTGCAGCTCACCGGCGAGGTGGGCACCGGCAAGACCACCATCGTGCGCTCGCTGCTGGCGCAGACGCCCAAGAACGCCGAAATCGCCCTGATCCTCAACCCCAAGATGACCGCGCCCGAGTTCCTGCTGACCATCTGCGAGGAGCTTGGCATCGGCGTGCCCGACTCCGCGCTCGGCAGTCTCAAGGACCTGGTCGACATCCTCAATCAGTACCTGCTGCGGGCGCATGCCGCCGGGCACCGTGTGGTGCTGGTGGTGGACGAGGCGCAGAACCTGCTGCCGGAAGTGCTCGAGCAGGTGCGCCTGCTCACCAATCTCGAAACCAACACGCAGAAACTGCTGCAGATCATCCTCATCGGCCAGCCGGAACTGCGTGAGCTGCTGGGGCGCAACGAGCTGCGCCAGCTGGCGCAGCGCATCACCGGGCGCTACCACTTGAGTCCGCTATCGCACGATGAGACGGTCGCTTACGTGCGCCATCGGCTGCGTGTCGCCGGCGCGACCACCGACATCTTCAGCCCCCAGGCGCTGCATGAGGTCTACCGGCTGTCGCAGGGCGTGCCGCGCGTCATCAACGTCATCTGTGACCGCGCGCTGCTCGGCGCGTACTCGCTCGACCGGCACCGCGTGCCCGGCGGCCTGGTGCGCAGTGCGGCGCGCGAAGTGTTCGGCCGGCGCTTCACGCCGCAGTGGCTGCCGTGGGCCGGCACTGCAGCGCTGGCCGTCGCGCTCGCGCTCGCGAGCTTCGCGCTGTGGGAATTCCAGTCGCATGCCAGGAGCGCGCACGCCGCTGCCGCGGCGGCGCCGACGCCGTCACTCGCCGCCAGCGATGCCAGTGCCGCCATCCCGCTCGCGACGCCGACCGCGCTGCGCGCCGGCAGCGCGCCCGGGCCGCAGCTCGCGCAGCTGCTGAAAGAGCATGCCGCCGACACTGATACCGACAGTGCCTTCAGCAAGCTGCTGGCGTTGTGGGGCGCGAAGTACCAGGCCAACGGCACCGATCCGTGCACCCAGGCCGCGCAGCAGGGACTGTCCTGCATCGCCGAACGCGGCTCGTTCGGACAGCTGCGCCTGTACAACCATCCGGCGATTCTGCTGCTCAATGACGGCGCCGGTAACAGCCACCAGGTCGTGGTCACTGCACTCGATGACCAACAGGCGCGCCTCGATCTCGGCGGACCGCAATCCGTGAGCCTCGGTGATCTGTCACACTATTGGCTCGGCGACTTCGTCATGCTGTGGCGGCCGGCCGGCTCGCCGGTCAAGGCGCTGTCGGCGGGCATGCATGGCGCGCAGGTGCGCTGGCTGCGCGAGAGCCTCGAGCGACTGCACGGCGTGCACGGCGGCTCGCCGGCGAGCGACGTCTACGACACCGAGCTCACCGGGCTGGTGCGCGATTTCCAGCGCCAGCACCAGCTCACGGTCGACGGCATCGCCGGGGTGCAGACGCAGATTGCGCTCGCGAGCGCGGTGGCGGGCCCCGAGGTGCCGCTGCTGTCGGTGGCCGATACTCACAACGGTGGGTGACCGATGTCGTTCATCCTCGATGCACTGAAGAAATCCGAAAGCGACCGGCAACGGCAGAATGGCCCGGCGCTGTTCGAGGTGAAGGTGGCGCCGCCACGCACGCGCCTGCCCTTGTGGGCACTCGCCATCGCGGTGCTGTTGATCGTGAATTTCGGCATCGTGCTGTGGCTGCTGCTGCGTCACCCTGCGCGTGCCGCTGCCGAGACGCCCGCCGAGACGCCCGCGCTCACCGTCGCCCCGACAGCCAGCGTGCCGGCGGCACCCGCACCGGCAGCGCTCGCGACGGTCACAGCGGCTCCGGCGACTGCCAATCCGCCTGCTGCGGGCGCGGCCGCGCCGACTCCGGCAACCGCAGCGCTCGCGAGCCCGCCGCTGCCAGCGCCCGCGACCACGCTCGCGGGGCAGCCTTCCAGCGCGCCGCATGGGGCGGCCGAGGTCGCCGCCGAAGGCACTGCAGAAGCCCCCAACCCGGCCGATTACGCGCCCGCGCAGGAGCCCGCCGCCGACAATCCCCTCGCCGGCCACGTGCGCCGCGGCACCGCCGCGGGCGTACCGCTGTATCAGGACGCGGCCGCCGTTCCCGGCACGCAGATCCCGCCGCTGCGGCTCGATCTGCACGTCTTCAGTGCCCGCGTCCAGGACCGCTTCGCGATGATCAACATGCACAAGGTGCACGAGGGCGATACGCTGCCCGAGGGCGTACACGTCGACAGCATCACACCCGAGGGCGCGGTACTGTCATATAACGGTTCGCGTTTCCTGCTGCCGCGCGAATGAGCGGCGCGTCCGGTGTTCAGCGGCGGATGATGATCAGTTTCACAGAAATCCCCCCCCGCTAGCGACAGCTTCCGGGTCTTACGTCATCTTAATTCCTGCGGCCGGGTGCAAGCCCGACGGGCGGGCTTGAGATCGTGAAAGACGTGAACCCGAACACCCCAGTAAAGGCTCCGAGTGCGTCGCCGCCCACAGCAGCGACGCCTTACCGGCAGGCTTTTCCTGCGCGTTCGCTCATCGCCCTGACACACGACGGCCAGCTGCTCGCGATCCTGCGGCGGGTGAGCGACAACCAGCACGCGGTGCATGCGGTCGGCTCCGAAGTGGACCTGTCGGGCGCGCTCATGGCACAGAACGCCGGCGTCGCGATCCTCGACTGCGCCGCGCTCGCCACCAACGTCACCGCGCTCGCCCAGCGCCTGCAGGCGCAATTCCCCGAACTGGTGCTGATCGTCGCCGGCAGCGCCGACGACCAGGGTCTGGTGGCAGCGCAGATCACCGACGGCACCGTGCATCGCTTTTTGCACAAACCGTTTTCCGAGCAGCGCGTGCGGCTGTTCGCCGAATCCGCCTGGAAGCGCCAGGAACAGGCCGACGCTCTGCCCGAGATCCACGCGCCGGCGCGGCGCACGCAGCAGCGCAATGGCACCGGCAAGTGGTGGGTCGCGCTGCTGGGGGTGCTGGTCGTCAGTGGCGCGGGCGCTGCGTGGTTGTTCATGCAGTCACGTGCGCCGCTGCATGGCGCGGCCGCGGCGAGCGACGCGGACGCGGCGCTCGAGGCCCTGATCACGCACGCTGATCAGGCGCTCGCGGCCGGACGGCTGGTGGCGCCGCAGGATGACAATGCGGCGGCGCTCTACCGCGCAGCACTGCAGCGCAGTCCCAATGACCCGCGTGCCGTCAGCGGCCTGGAGCAAGTCATCGATCACCTGCTCACCAACGCCGACCAGGCGCTGCAGCAGCGTCAGCTCGATGCTGCGCAGCAGCTGGTCGAGCAGGCGCGCGCCCTGAGTGCGAATCACCCGCGGGTAGCGTTCCTCGCCGCGCAGATCGGTGCGCAGCGCGAACGCGCGGTGCTCAGCAAAGTGCAGCGCGCCGCCGCGGGTGGCAACGTCGCCGGCGCGATCGCCGCCCTCGACAGCGTCGCCCATCCGGGCGATGCCGCAACCTCCGCCGGCGCCGCCCCCGCGGCCGTCACGGCCCCCGGCGCGGCGCCCGGCCCGCTCGCCGCGCCACCGGCGACGAGTGACGCCGGCGCAGCGGCCGCCGCTGCCGGGACACCCGCCGGTGCCGGTGTCGCCGACTACCTGGCGCGCGCCAGCGCGGCGCTCAGCCACGGCCAGCTGATCGAGCCGGTCGAAGACAACGCGCGCTTCTACATCGCCGCCGCGCGCGCGCTGGCACCTGACAATGCGGACGTGCAGCAGGCGAGCCTCGATTTGATCGCGCGCCTGAGCAGTGAGGCGCGCCAGGCGGTGGCCGACAAGAACACCGAGCAGGCGGACATCTGGACCGCTGCGGCGGCCGATGCGGGCGCGGATCCTGCCCAGATCGAGACGCTGCACCAGGCGATCGCGCAGCTGCGCAGTGCCGCGAGCGCCGAGACGCTGACGCGGCTGTCGAGTGCCTTCAAGGCGCGCCTCGAGCAGGGGCAGGTGATGGAACCGGCGACGGACAGCGCCAAGTTCTTTCTCGCGCAGCTGACGCAGGCCGATGCCGCAAGCCAGCCGACGCTGCAGGCGAAGAGCGCCTACGGGCGTCGCGCGCTCGAGGAGGCGCGCAAGGCTTTCGACGCGACCGACGTGAGCGGCGCGCGCCGCTGGCTGGCCGAGGCGCGCAGCGCCGGTGCCGATGCGACCGAAGTGAGCACGCTCGAGGGCGCGCTCAACGCCGCGCAGAGCCGGACGCAGGAGAGCGACAGCTACGTGAACGAGGCGACGCTCACGCGCACCCATTACGTCACGCCCAAGTACCCCGAGCTCGCCAGTCAGCGCGCTCTCGATGGCTGGGTGGACCTGCAGTTCCTGGTCGGCACTGACGGCAGCGTAAGCGACACGGCCGTCGTCGGCGCGCAACCGGCCGGTATCTTCGAGCAGGCCGCGCTCGAGGCCGTGCAGCACTGGCGCTATCAGCCCGTCATGCACGATGGTCACGCCATCAACCAGCGCGCGCGGGTGCGCGTGCGCTTCGCGGTGCAGCAGTGAACGAACGTCGCAGTGTGCCACCGGCGCGGGTGATGGTGGTGGACGACGATGCGCGCTACAGCGAGTGGCTGCGGCACCATCTCGACGTGTTGTGCCCGCAGGCGAGCATCAGCATGCTGAACCTCAAGGAGTTCGAGCGCTGGTGCAGCTCGGTCTCGGGGCGTGACTGCGACCTGTTGCTGCTGGCTGCCGGCTTCGGCGCCAGTCCCGAGGACCCCGCGGCGCAGGGTCTGACGCTGCTGCGCCGCCTGCGTGAGCAGCCGGCGACGCCGGCCGTGATCGCACTTGCCGAAGACGGCAACGAGCTGACCGCGGTGCGCGCGCTGCAGCTCGGCGCGGTCGACTACATTCCCAAGCGGCTGCTGAGCCCGGAGCGACTCAACACTTCGGTGAAGGTTGCGCTGCATCGGGTCGAGCGCCGTGTGGCGCGGCGCCTCGCGAGCCTCGCCAACCTGTCGCGTGAGGCAGCGCTACAGGCGCGCGCGCCGGGGCCGGAGGCGGCGGTCGCAGCGGCGCCGGCAGTGCCGGAGACACTCAAGGCGGCCGAGCCGGCCGCGACTCCCGCGAGCGGCCTCGCCGCCCTGCTCGTCAATCCCGAGTTCATCCCCGGCTATACGCTGCGCCTCAAGATCGGCGAATCGGAAAAGGCCGTGGTCTACCTCGCCAGCAGCGTGCACCGTGGCCACAACGTGGCACTCAAGGTCAGCAAGACGCTGCGCGATGAGGCCGCCGGGCGCCAGTTCCTCGAGCGCGAGTACACCGCCATCATGGCGGTGCGCAGCCCGCTGGTGGTGGAGATTTACGACTACGGGGTGCACGCAGGGTTCGAGTATCTGGCGATGGAATACCTGCCGCGCGGTGACCTCAAGGCGCGCATTCAGCGCGGCGTGAGCGAGCCGGAGGCGCTGCACTACATGGCCGAGATCGCCGCCGCCCTGCAGGTAGTGCATGAGTCCGGCCTGGTGCACCGCGACCTCAAACCGCCCAACGTCATGCTGCGGGAGAACGACGGCGTGGCGCTCATCGATTTCGGCCTGGCACGCTCGCTCGATGGCAACACGGTGAGCACCCAGACCGGGGTGCTGCTCGGCTCCCCCTATTACATGAGCCCCGAGCAGGCACTCGGTGAGCCGCTCGACACGCGCTCGGATTTCTACAGCCTCGGCATCATCTGCTACGAGATGCTCACCGGACAGAAACCCTATATCGGCGGCACCGCGATGGAGCTGCTGCAGCAGCACGTGAGCGCGCCGCTGCCGCAGTTGCCGGCCGACCTGGCGCGCTACCAGCCATTCCTCAACCGGCTGCTTGCCAAGGCACGCGGCGAGCGCTTCGCCACGGCCGGCGAGATTCTCTCGACGCTGCGCGAGCTGCACAGCCCGGCGCAGGACGCCGCCGTACCCGCCGGCGAGCAGCAGCCGAGCGCCGCCTAAGCGGGGCCGCGCCGCGAGGACGCCGCGCGCCGGGCCTCGACCTGCTCCTGTGCCCGGCCCAGTGCCAGGGCCAACAGCGTCCACACGGCCGAAGTCACCGCTCCCAGCCAGCCGATCGCCGCATTTCCGGCGCCGAAACTTTGGGTGAGCACACCGTACAGTCCGCTGCTGAGTGCATCGCCGCCGCGATACACAAAGGTGTCGATGAAACTCTTGGCCTTGTACTTCTCCTCGCGGCTGACCACTGTGAACAGCGTGTCACGGCACGGCCGGGTGATGGCGTAATCGAGCACGCGCCGCGCCGCATACACCACCACGATCACCATGAAGGTCGGAATGAGCGCATAGAGCGCATAACCGCAGGTCATGACGATCGGCACGAAGGCGAGCAGCGGCCGCAGGCCCACCCACTTGAACAGCCGCCCGAACAGCAGCGCCTGGATGAACAACGACAGCCCCTGCACCCACAGATCCACGGTGGCGAAGAAATGCGTACGCGGGTCGGCGCTGGTGAAGACCTTGGCAACGAAGGCCTGCTGCTGCAGATAGAGAAAAGTCGACACCCAGGTCATGAGCAGCACGAACAGCGCGATGCCGAGCAGATAGGGCGAGCGCACCGTCTGCGTAAAGGCGGCGAACATTCCGCCGCCGAGTGCCTGGTCCTCATCCACCGCCCCGGGCTGAGCACTCGCCACGGCCTGACGCTGCCAGCGGATCACCCTTGCCATGAACACCAGTGACAGCAGCAGCAGTGCCGCCGACACCGGCAGCAGATTGATCGTGCCGAGCGTGCTCACCAGCTCGCGGTCGATGGTCGGACCGATGATGCCGCCGATACTGGCGGCGGCCCAGATGAAGCCGAACAGCCGACCAGCCTGCTCGCGCGTGAACACGTCCGCCATCAGGCTCCAGAAGGCCGCCACCACGAACAGGTTGAAGACCCCGACCCACACGTAGTAGCAGCGCGCGATCCAGGTGTGATCGGCCTCGAGACGAAACCAGCAATAGAAACCGATGAGGTTGGCGGCGAAGAAACCGTACACCCAGGGCAGGAACACGCCCCGCGGGTAGCGCGCCGTCAGCCAGCCGTACAGCGGCTGCAGCAGCAGCATCACCACGAAGCCGGCGATGAACAGGTAGGGGAGCTTCTCCACGCCCGAGGTCACACCCATCGTCTCGCGAATCGGGCGCAGGATGGTGTAGCTGGAGAACATGCACAGCAGCGTCAGGAACGAGGCCGCGAGTGCCGGGCCCTCACCCTCCTGCAGGACGACCAGACGGCGCAGCAGGTTCAAGACATTCCCAGCAGCGGCTGAGTCCGGCTACTCGCCTCCAGGTGCGCTGGTGGCGATTGCCGGCCGGCCGCGGCGGCCCTGAAGCGGGCCAGCGCGAGTGGCCGACGCCAGCGCGCGTGCCTCATCCGATCAGCGCCCGGGTGAGATGCATCTCAGCGGCGCGCGCGGCCACCGCCGCCTTGCGAGCGGCCACCGCCCAGGCGGCCGCTGCCGGCCTGACGGCCGAGGCGATCCTGCTCGAGCTGCTGATAATTACCGCGATCGAAACCGCCGCGGTTAGCACCCTGGCTGGCAGCGGGGCTGTGCGGCGTGTTGTTGGCCTTGTTGGCATCGGGACGATTGGTCGGCGGCTGTACCGCATTCCAGCTGCCGTTGTCGTATTTCTGCCAGCCGTCGTCAGTATGCTTGTACACATTGCCGTCGTGCCCGGCGTAAACGTCGCCGCTCTGCGTCTTCACCGCGCCGCCGCTGCCGCCGGTGACGGCGTTCTGATAGCCCGCGCCCTTGGCGCCGCTGCTCGAGTTGAAGCTGCCTGTGCGGCCGTTGGCATTCGCCTGACTCTGCGTGTTTACCGTCTGATTCGGTCCCGAGAAAGTGCTCGAGCCCCAGCGGCCGTATGGATTGACGTTCTGATTGGTGGAGCCCGAGACGCCGGTACGCGCGTTGTAGTAGCTGGCGTTCCCCGTGCCGCTGCCATTGCTCCAGGACGCACTGCCGTGCGCGTAGCTGCCGGTGGCGGGGTTGTACGCCGACCAGGCACCGGCGCCGCCGTTCGGACCATAGATCGCGCCCCCACGTGCCCAGGCGCCAGTGCTGGGGTTGTAGTAAGTGCCGCCGCGGGCGGCGCCGCCATACGGACCGTAGACGACACCGCCGCGCGCCCAGGCGCCGTTCGCGGGGTTGTACCAGACCGCGCCCGCGTAGGTGTACGGATAAGGATAGAAGATCGGCACGGGACCCGGGATCACCACCGGGGGATAGTAGAAGCCGGTGCCGTAAACCAGGACCCCCGCGCTCACGTACCCCATCGTGTAGCCTGCGGTGAACCCGAAGGTCACCAGCCCCGGAGCGACGCCGTAGATGCGCACGTAGGTGACGGGGTAGAGCGGGCTCGTCACCGGGATGCTGTAGATGACACTGGGAACGCTCGTAGCGAGAAGCCACGGTCCCAGAGGCGCTGGGGCGACGAACCAGGCACCGCCGTCGCAGGCGTAGAAGGCCTGTCCGGATTTGAGCACATAGACGTTGGTGTTCAGCGCATAGGTGAGCGGGGTGCCGGCGATCGGCACGAACTGCGGTGGACCGGAATACACCACGGTGAGCTTGGCGGCACTGCTCTTGAAGGTCGCGGTTTGCGGAATCTGCGCCACCAGCACCGCTTCCTGTGCAGCGATCGTGCCGGGCACGGCCGCCAGCACCGCGGCATCGGGGCCGGTCGGCGCGATGAGCTGGAAGTCCGCAGGTAAACGGTCGGTCGCGAACTGCCACGGGCCCGGCAGGCTGCGCGCCGAGAACCAGCGTCCGGAGAGCAGCACGTAATAGAGACTCTGCGCGGGGTGAAAGAAGAGCACGTTGGGGGTATTGCTCACGCGCTGCAGCCCGGAACCGCTGACCGAGCGCAAGGCCGGCGGCCCCTGAGTCACGATGATCTCGGCCGGCTTCTGGCTGACGAAGATCTGCGGCGGGGTCTGACCTGGCGGCAGGGGCTTCGCCGGAATCGCGCTCGCCGTGTTGGCGAAGGATTTCTCCTTCTTGAGCCGCAGGAACTCATCCGGGAGCCTCGCCACCGGCTGGTAAGGTCCGCCCGCCTGCGAGGCCGAGAACCAGTAGCCGTTGTTCTCGAGAAACCAGCTGCCGCCGTCGACGAACACGCCCCAGTTGGTGTTGACCGCGAAGGTGAGACCACTCGTGCCTGCGGGCACCAGTACCGGTCCATCGAACACCACGAGGCTTGCCGGCCGCGCGGAGTAGAAGATGACCGGCGGGTCATTCTTCACCTGCACCGGCGGCACCGGCATCTGCTTGAGGCTCAACAGCACGCCGGCGAGCGGCACCTGTTGGAGCGGCGTCTGCGCGAGCCCGGCGCGGATCTTTTCTTCCAACGCGGCAGCCTGTTGCGTGTCGAGCGCCGGGAAATGGGATGAGATCAGATGCGGGTTGGTGAGATGCACGACGCCCTGAGCCTCGTCCACCGTGGTGTCGAAGTCGAGCTCGATGGTGCCCATCAGCGGCTTCGTCTGCCCGGGCCGCGCGATCTGCAGCGCCGCACGTGCTGTGAGCCGCCGTCGATCTGGCCAGGCAGTCGCCTGCGGCTGGAACACCGTGATGGTGGCCGCGCCCTGCGTGAACGTGTGCGGCCATTGGGTGCTCGCGGCCGCCTGCGAGACGAGCGCCTGCGCTGCCGGTGCCGCCTGCGCGTGCAGCAGGGATGAGCTGAGTACGGCAAGGAGGGCGCCGGCCGCGAGCCGCGCCCGGGTCCCGAGGCGACACCGGGCCGAGATTCTTGAGCGGAAACGCGCCATGAAAACCCCCACGGTCCTGCCGGGCCGCGCATCTTAGGATTGTGCGCGCGCGAGGGTCAAACGCCGGGCGGATGTCGCAGAAGTGAAAAGCGTTGCCGCAGGTATGCTTTGGAATCCATTCGCATTAGACTGTTTTTCAAATCTGCACTCCACCAAGGCACGGGATGCCGGTGCGATCGCTTGCCTCACATCGATAAAAACGGGGGAAGTCCGATGCGCGTGATGAAGCTTGCACTGGGGCGCCTCAGCCTCACGGGAAGCCTCGTGGCGCTGTGCCTGGTCGGATGCGCGAGTAAGCCGCCGGATGTCATCAACATCAATGGCCTGATCCCCATCACCGACACCAAGCTTCCCGACGTGCGCGCTTACCAGGCGCCCACCTTCGAGCGCGCCAAGTATCACGGTATCTGCATCGATCCGACCACGCTCTACAGCGGCCCGGACGCCGACTTCGGCCATGTTGCTCCCGAGGACCGCCAGCGCATCGCGGCCATGCTCACCAGCGAGATGCGCCGGGTGCTAGCGGAAAACTTCCACGTGGTGAATGCTGCCGGCCCCGGGATCGTGCGTCTGTCCTTGACGCTGGTCGGCATCAACGAGAGCCATCCGGTACTGTCCACTGCACTGCGCCTGACGCCGGTGGGACTGGTGATGAGCGCCGGGCGAACCCTGCGTGAGAAGCCCGCCGCCTTCGTCGGCTCTATCAACATGGCCGGCGTCGCCTATGACTCCGAGACCGGGCAGGTGCTCATCGCGGTGCAGGCGATCATCTCGCCCGCGGCGATTGATGTGACCTCGGGGGTAACGCCACTGCGGGCCGCTGAGCTCAGCACCACACGCGCCGCGGAAGCGCTCCGCGACTATCTGCTGCGCACGCGCGGCAGCTGAGGCTGCGCGCCAGCGTACTCTCGGTCGCGGCTGACAAGCTCATGCGCACAATCGCTGCATCCCGACTGGCAGCTGCCGCGCTGCTTGGCACGGTCGCGCTCGGCGGCTGCAAGGTCGGCCCGAACTTCTACCGGCCGGACTCGCCGGTCGCTGCGCACTGGATCGACGCGCCACCGCAGGCGACGCCGGCACCCGTCGACACGGTGAGCTGGTGGAAGCTCTTTGGCGATCCAACCCTTGATGGTCTCGTCGACGCCGCCTACCACGGCAATCTGTCGCTGCAGTCCGCAGCCGCCCGCATCCTGCAGGCGCAGGCGCAGCTCAACGTGGACATCGGCGAGCTCTTTCCGCAGCAGCAGGTGCTGGCCGGCGGGGCGCAGTACGAGCGTCAAGCGCAATCGCAACTCCTGGCTCCGGGTCAGAACCCGATCGTCAAATCCAGCCAACTGGGCTTGAGTGCCACCTGGGAACTGGATTTCTGGGGCAAGTACCGCCGCGCCATCGAGGCGGATCGCGCCGCCATGCTGGCCTCGGTGGCCGCCTATGACAGCGCGCTGGTGAGCCTGACTGCCGGCGTCGCCAGCACCTACGTCAACATCCGCGTGTTTGAGGCGCGCATCAAGGTCGCGCAGGACAACCTCGACACGCAGAAGGAAAGCCTGCGGATCGCGAAGGCGCAGTTCGAGGCCGGTGAGACCAGCGAGCTGGATGTGCAGCAGGCGCAGACGCAGCTGTCACAGACCGAGGCGCAGATCCCCGGGCTGCAGAACTCGTTGCGCACCAACAAGGATTCGCTCGCGGTTTTGCTCGGCATTACGCCCGATCAAGTGGATGCACGGCTGGGCACGGGTGCCACTATTCCGAGCGCCCCCGCGCACGTCGCCGACGGCATGCCCAAGGACCTGCTGCGGCGGCGCCCCGACGTGCTGCAGGCGGAGCTCGCCGCGGCGGCCCAATCGGCCGCCATCGGCGTGGCCAAGGCGAGTCTGTTCCCGTCTTTCTCCTTGGCGGGCAGCTTCGGGTTCGTGGGAACGAACGCGCGCAACGGCTCGCTCGGCGACCTGTTCAACTGGGACAACCGGGCTGCGACCGCAGGCGCCTCGTTCGTCTTTCCGATTCTCAACTACGGCCGCATCGTGAACTCGGTGCGCGTCCAGGACGCGCTCTTCGAGCAGGCAGTGCTCACCTACCAGAACACCGTGCTGCAGGCACAGCAGGAGGTGGAGGACGCACGCGTCGGCTTCAGTTCGGCGCAGGCGACGCTTGCGCCCCTCGGGGATGCCGCGAGCTCGGCGCGGCGCGCAACCGAGCTCGCCATCGTGCGTTACAAGGAGGGCGCCGCCGACTACACCACCGTGCTCTCGGCCGAGCAGCAGGAGCTGCAGATCGAGGATGCACTCGCGAGCGCCAAGGGTAGCGTGCCGCTGGCGGTGGTGGCGGTCTACCGCGCCCTCGGCGGCGGCTGGCAGCTGCGCGAAGGCCAGGATCTGCTGCCGCAGAAAACCCGCGAAGAAATGCAACACCGCACCAACTGGGGTGGGCTGCCCGACAGCGGCCGCGAGCTCGCCCCGGTGGCCGATGACGGCAAGGGGAGTCCCAAGTGAGCGTTGAGCGTTCGCAAGCGCACGCCGCGCTGCGGCGTACCGCAGCTGCGGTGCTGGTCCTGTGTGCGCTGGTGCTACTTGGGGGCTGCGGCCGATCGAACCACTACGAACCGCCACCGCCGCCGGCGGTGACCGTCAGTAAGCCAGTCAAGATGCCGATCACCGACTACCTCAATGCCACCGGCACGGTGGCCGCGGCGCAGTCGGTAGAGCTCGTGGCACGCGTTGAAGGGTATCTGCGCAGCATCGACTTCCAGGACGGCACTCCGGTCAAGAAAGGGCAGCTGCTGTTCGTGATCCAGCCGGAGCAGTACCAGGCGAACCTCGCCTCGGCGCAGGCGCAGCTCGAGAACGCCCAGTCGGAATACCAGCGCCAGCTGCGCATGATCAAGGAGAACGCCACCTCACAGGCGAATGTCGAGAAGTGGCGCTCGTCGCGCGACCAGGCCGCCGCCTCCGTGGAGCTCGCCAAAATCCAACTGAGCTACACCCGCATCAGCTCGCCCTTCAACGGCCGCATCGATCGCCACCTGGTCGACCCCGGCAACCTCGTGGGCGCCTCGGGCCAGGCGACCAAGCTTGCCAATGTCGAGCAGCTCGACCCGATCTACGTGTACTTCACAGTCAACGAGCGCGACCTGCTGCGGGTGCGCGCAGCAGCAGCAGCGGCCGGTACGCCCATCAACGGTCAGGTGCCCGCGGCACCGGTCAGCGTCGGTCTGCAGACCGAGAGCGGCTACCCGCACGAAGGCAAGCTCGACTTCGCGAGCAACAGTCTCGACACCGGCAGCGGCACGCTGCAGCTACGCGCCATCGTCCCGAATCAGAAATTCACCCTGCTGCCCGGGCTGTTCGCGCGCGTGCGCGTGCCCTTGTCGCAGGCCGTGCCGCAGTGGGTGGTCCCCGACCGCGCCGTCACGACGGACCAGGTCGGCAGCTACGTGTTGGTGGTGGGTGCGGACCACAAGGTCGTGCAGCAGCGCATCGAGATCGGCGCAGCGCAGAACGGCATGCGCGTCGTCCTGTCAGGTCTCTCCCCGCAGAGTGACGTGGTGGTGAATGGGCTGCAGTTTGCCGTGCCCGGCAATCTCGTGACAGCGACCGAGCAGCCGCTCACCCTCCCGGCTGCCGACGGCGCGGCGCCCTAGCGTCTCATGATCGCCAAGTTCTTCATCGAGCGGCCGGTGCTCGCGAACGTCATCGCGCTGCTCACCATTTTGCTGGGCATCGTGGCGATCTTCTCGCTGCCGGTGGCGCAATACCCGCCGATCACTCCACCCACGGTGCAGGTGACCACCCGCTATCCCGGCGCCAATGCGCAGACGCTCATCAATACCGTCGCGCTGCCGATCGAGCAGCAGGTGAACGGCGTCGAGAACATGCTCTACATGCAGTCGACGAGCACCAACGACGGCAACTACACGCTCACGGTGACTTTCAAGGTCGGCACCGATCTCGACTTCGCCCAGGTGCTGGTGCAGAACCGCGTGGCCGCGGCGCTGGCCTCGCTGCCGCCGGCCGTGCAGAACAACGGCGTCGTCACCAAGAAGAAGTCGACCGCCATTCTGCAGATCGTCACCCTCACCAGTGATGATCCACACTTCGACAGCCTTTTTTTGAGCAACTACGCCTCGATCCGCATGCGCGACGTGCTGGCGCGCCTGCCGGGGGTGGGCGATGTGACCGTGTTCGGCATCGGCCAGTACAGCATGCGCGTCTGGCTGAACCCGCAGCAGCTGCTGGCACGCTCGCTGACGCCGAAAGACGTCATGAACGCCATCCTGCAGCAGAACCAGGAAGTTGCCGCCGGACAGGTGGGGACGCCGCCCGCGGCCGCCGGCCAGGATTTCCAGCTCACCGTCAATGTTCCCGGTGCCCTCAACGAGGTCCAGCAGTTCGAGGACATTATCGTCAAGACCGACTCGGCCGCCGCGGGCAGCAGCGCGATCACGCGCGTGCGCGACGTGGCGCGCGTGGAGCTCGGCGCGCAGACCTACAGCCAGTCCTTCACCATGGACGGCCGCCCGGCCGCCGGCATCGCCATCTTCCAGCTGCCGGAGGCCAACGCGCTGGATGTCGCCCAGCAGGTGCAGGCGAAGCTCAAAGAGATGGCCGCCGACTTCCCCACGGGTCTCACCTACAGCATTCCCTTCGACACGACGAAGTTCGTCTCCGCCTCGATTCACGAGGTGTACCGCACGCTCATCGAGGCCGGTGTGCTGGTACTGGTGGTGATCCTGGTGTTCCTGCAGAACTGGCGCGCGACGCTGGTGCCCGCCACCACCGTACCTGTCACGATCATCGGCGCGTTTGCGGCCATGGCGGCGATGGGCTTCTCAGTGAACGTGCTGACGCTGTTGTCGCTGGTGCTCGCCATCGGCATCGTCGTGGACGATGCCATCGTGGTGGTCGAGGGCGTGAGCCAGAACATCGAGCGCGGACAGAGCCCGCACGATGCCTCGGTGAATGCCATGCGCGAGCTGCTGGGCCCGATCATGGGCATCACGCTGGTGCTGATGTCAGTGTTCCTGCCGGCGGCGTTCATGCCCGGCATCAGCGGGCAGATGTATCGGCAGTTCGCGCTGGTGATCGCCGCCACCGCGCTCATCAGCGCCATCAATGCCGCGACCCTGAAGCCGACGCAGTGTGCGCTGTGGCTGAAGCCGGTCGATCCCAACCACAAGAAGAACTGGTTCTACCGCGGGTTCGATCGTCTCTACGACCCCATCGAACACTGGTACGTCAGGCTCATGGGGCGCATGGTCGGCCACGCCGGCCTGATGGCGCTGATCGCCGCGCTGCTGATCGGACTGTCGGTATTTGCGCTCACGCGCGTGCCGACGGGCTTCATTCCGCTCGAGGACCAGGGCTACTTACTGGTGGCGGTGCAGCTGCCGGATGCGGCCTCGCTCGAACGCACCCAGGCGGTGCTGGCCAGGGTCACTGAGGCGGCGCTCAAGACTCCGGGCGTCGATCACGCGATCACCATCGGCGGCCTGTCGGCGCTCGACAACAGCGCCTCGCTCGCCAATGCCGGCGTCATCTACCTGACCCTCAAGGACTGGGACGAGCGCTACAAGACCAAGGGACAGGGACTGAAGGAGCTGTACCAGACACTCGCGAAGCGCCTGTCGCAGGTGGAAGCGGCGCGCGTGCTGGTGGTGCCGCCCCCGCCGATTCAGGGCATCGGCAACTCCGGCGGCTTCCAGCTGCAGGTCGAGCTCACCGACGGCACCTTCGACTACCAGAAGCTGCAGCGCATCACCGATCTGCTGGTCAACGATGCCAACACCCAGAGCGGGCTTGAGCGCGTGATGACCACCTTCCGCGCCAATGTGCCGCAGCTCTCCGCGGACATTAACCGCGCCAAAGCGCAGTCGCTCGGGGTCTCCATCGGCAGCGTGTTCGATACGCTGCAGACCTACCTCGGCTCTACCTACACCGGCCAGATCACCAAGTTCGGGCGCGTATTCCCGGTGTTCGTGCAGGCCGACAGCGCCTACCGCCTGACGCCGCAGGAGCTGCGCCGCTATTACGTGCGCAGTGTCGACGGCTCGATGGTGCCGATCGGCACGCTCGCCGACGTCGACTACACCCAGGGTCCGGCGCTCATCAGCCTCTACAACCTGTACCCGTCGAGCTCGATCAACGGCACGACGGCCAACGGCTTCAGCTCCGGGCAGTCGCTGGGCACCATGGACGAGCTCACCGCACGCACGCTCCCGTCCGGGGTCAAGGCCGAGTGGACCGCGATGTCCTACCAGGAAAAGCTTGCCGGCAACTCGGCCTACATCGTCTTCGGTCTCGGCATGCTGCTCGTGTACCTGGTGCTCGCCGGTCAGTACGGCAGCTGGGTGACGCCGGCGGCGGTGATTTTCGGCGTGCCACTGGCACTTTTGGGCACCGGCGGCGCGCTGCTCGCGCTCGGGATCGCGAACAATCTCTATACCCAGATCGGACTCGTGCTGCTGATCGCCCTTTCCGCCAAGAACGCCATCCTCATCGTCGAGGTGGCCCGTGAGCTGCACGCGCAGGGGCACAGTGTCGAAGAGGCAGCGACCAAGGCCGCGCAGAAGCGCTTCCGTCCGATTGTCATGACCTCCTTCGCCTTCATCCTGGGCGTGCTGCCTCTGGTGCTCGCCAAGGGCGCGGGGGCTGCCGCGCGCGCCTCCATCGGCATCGCGGTGTTCTCAGGGATGCTCGCCTCGACTTGCCTCGCCGTGCTGTTCGTTCCGTCATTCTTCGTCATCCTGCAGCGCTGGGAGGATCGGCGCACCGGCCGCATCGCAGTGACCGCACGCGCCGCACCGACGGCGACCGAGGGTTGACTCACTGCGGTTGAAGCGGATCGGCGTCGTGAGTGATCACTGCTTGTCCGCTGCTCGCTCGCCCAGGGGCCGGCTCGCGGAATGCGCATTGCACCCACCTCCATGTTATGGCCGTCGAAGGTTCCGGCCGACCAGGGTCGCGCCCGCCGGCCGCCAGCAGCGCGCAAGCAGGCAGCGCACAGCGCACGTTCGGTGACCGACCGGCAGCGGGTGCCACGCTTGACACTCCATCGTCATAAAGGTGCAATGCACTCGGTGAGCTGGCGGGCCGGGGTCGGAAGGGTCGTACAACACTCCATGCATCTCGTCGATACGACCCTGTTCTTTTCACCTACCAGCGGCGGGGTCAAGCGCTACCTGTCGGCCAAGCACGCCTGGCTCGCGGCCCATACCAGCTGGGAACACACCATCGTCGTGCCGGGGCGCGAGAGCCAACTCGAGCGCGGCGGTGTGTGCACCGTGCCCGGCTGGCCGGTTCCCGGCAGCTTCAATTACCGCCTGCCGCTCAACCCGCGCCGCTGGGCGCGCCTGCTCGATCAGCTCGAGCCGACCCTGATCGAGGCTGGGGATGCGTTTCATCCGGCCTGGTGTGGCTGGCGTGTCGCTCAGCGTCGCGGCATTCCGCTCGCCGGCTTTTACCATTCCAACCTGCCGCAGCTGGCGGGCCGGCGCGCTTTCGGCTGGTTTACCGAACCAGTGATCCGCCGCTATCTGCGCCTGCTGTATGAGCGCTGCGACGTGGTGTTCGCACCCAGCCGGCTGATGTGCGATTACCTGAGCGAGCTCGGCGTGGAGCGCGTGCGCCACCAGCCCCTCGGCGTGGATGCGGAGGTGTTTACCCCGGCGCGCCGCAGCGGCGCGCTGCGCGAGTGTCTGGGTCTGCCGGCGAGCGCCCGCGTGCTGGTGTACGCCGGGCGCTTCGCGCGCGAGAAGAACCTGCCGGTGTTGCTGCAGGCGTTCCAGCAGCTGGGTGCGCCTTATCACCTGGTGCTGATCGGCGGCGAGCGCCGCGAGCGCGCGGCTGCCAACGTCACGCTGCTGCCTTACCGGCGCGACAGTCTCGAGCTCGCGCAATGGATCGCCTCCGCGGATGCGCTGGTGCACGCGGGCACCAAGGAGACCTTTGGCCTGGTCATTCTCGAGGCAATGGCCTGCGGTCGTCCGGTGGTGGCCGCACGCGCCGGAGCCTTTCCCGAGCTGGTCGACGACAGCGTCGGCATGCTGGCCGAGCCCAACAGCGCGGCGAGCATGGCCGCGGCCATCGCCGCGCTCTATGAGCGCGACCTCGAAACGCTCGGTGCCGCAGCGCGCACGCACGTGCTCAAGCATTTCACCTGGCACCGCGCCTTCCATGCGCAGCTGGCCGCCTACACCGCGCTGGTGGACGCTCGCCGGCAGCCGGTGCTCGAGCACGACATCCTCGAGCTGCGCTCGCCCTCGTCCTGAATCTGCGGCGCGGCGCTCAGCCGCGGTGCACGATCAGCATCACGCCGCCGAACAGCAGCGCCGCGCCGCACAGCCGCAGCGGCGTCAGCGTGTGCTGCGGGAAGCCCAGCCAGCCGTAATGATCCACCAGAAGCGAAGTCACGAGCTGGCCGAACACCACCAGCGCCAGCATCGCCGCCGCCCCCAGGCGCGGACCGACGATGACGGTGGCGACCACGTAGAAGGCGCCCAAGAGACCGCCGCTCCATGCCCACCACGGCGCTGCCGCGAGCTGCGCCCGCCCCGGCCAGGGAGCACGCGTGAGCAGCACAAACCCGAGCAGCGCGACCGAGCCGACCAGAAAGCTCATGAGCGCGGCGGCGACCGGCGTGCCGAGCGAGTGTCGCAGCGTGGAGTTGATACCGACCTGGACGATGAGCATCACGCCGGCGGCGAAAGCGAGCACGATGAGCTCCTTGGTCACGTGCTCAGCCGCGCAGGGCACGCAACAGCCTGAAGCCGCCGCGGTGGCGCGCGAGCAGCAGCACCAGGCGCCAAAAGCTGCGCTTCAGCCACGGCACCGGACGTGGCGGCAGCGCGCGATAGAACTCCTCTGCGGCCGCACGATGCAGGTGCACGGGCACGTTCGCCAGACGCCACTCGCGCGTCGCGCTCTTGATGCGCCAGCTCCCCTCCGGCAGCTGCTCGATCAGGGCATCCTGCAACGTGGCGGGAAACTCGGCGGGAGCTGCGGCGCTGAAAGCCAGTGTGGTACGGGTCTCGGGGTGGGCGCTGGTGTAGCCGCTGAGCGTCAGGCCCGGCACCCCCGCGCTGCACCTGCAGTGCACCTCGCCGCGAAAGATGAGCAGCGGCTCAGCCATCGAAACGCGCTTCAACGCGCACCTCGGTGGTCACCGAGTTGGCGATGAAGCATTCCTCGTGGGCACGGTGATGCAGCTGCATGATCTCGGCGCGCCCCGGCAGACGCTCGCCGGAGAAGCTCGCACGCGGCCGCAGTGTCACGCGCGTGATGGCGACTTTGTCGTTGAAATTCTTGCCCATCACTCCGAGGGCATCGTCGGTGTACTCATCGACGCACCAGTGTGCTTCGGCTGCCAGCGACAGGAACCACAGCATGTGGCAGCTGGAGAGCGCGACGACGAATGCCTCCTCCGGATCGACCGCCGCCTCCACGGAAAACGGCGGGCGCACCACGTACGGCGAGGACGAGCCGGGCACCTGCACACCACCGTCGAAGTGCCAGGAATGTCCGCGGCTGTAGCGGTTGTCGGTGAACAGCGCGTTGCCGCGCTCCCAGTGCACGCGTGCCACATACTCGTGATGAGCCATCGCGTTTTAGCTCCGTGTCGGCCTGCGCAGGATTGTACGATAGCGCGTATGAACGAGCCGCTGCAGCCTAAGCGCGATCTGACGCTGACGCACGCCGCTTCGCTGGTGGTGGGCATCACCATCGGCACCGGGGTGTTCCTCAAGTCCGCGGCGATGGCGCAGGCGGTGGGCACGCCCGCGCTGGTGCTGAGCGCCTGGGTGGTCGCGGGCGCGGTCGCCATGCTGGGTGCGCTGTGCTTCGCCGAGCTCGGTGCCCTGCTGCCGGATGCCGGGGGCGAATACGTCTACCTGCGCGCCGCCTATGGCGAGATCCCCGGGTTTCTGTATGCCTGCAACAGCTTCGTGCTGGGTGGTGCCAGCATCGCCGCCTACGGCGCGGCGGTCGCGATCTTCGTTTCGGACATCCACGCTTTCAGCGGCGAGTGGTTCAGCCGCACGCTGCACCTGTTCGGTGCGGACTACACCTTCGCGTTCGGCATGCGGCAGCTGGTGGCAGTGGGCGTGATCGCGGTGTTCATGATCATCAACTGCCTGGGCGTGATGCTCGGCGGACGCGTGCAGACGCTGCTCACGGTGGCGAAGGTGGCGGCCATCCTGGCTGTCGCGGCCGGGGTATTTCTCTTCGGTGGGGCGCACGATAGCGCCAACCTGCGGGCGCCGCCGGGTAGTGGCAACGGCGGTTTCGCTGGTTTTGGCGCCGCGATGTTCGCGGCGCTCTGGGCCTACAGCGGCTGGCAGTATCTGCCGATGGCCGCCGGCGAAGTGCAGGAGCCACAGCGCAACCTGCCGCGCGCCATCATCGGCGGCACACTCCTGGTGCTGGCCGTCTATTTGCTGATCAACACCGCCTACCTGTATGCACTGCCATTCTGGGCGGTAGCCAGCGCCAACTCCACCGCCTACCCGGATGCGCCGTCGGTGGCTGCGCGCGCGGTGCAGACCTTTCTCGGCCGGCAGGCGGCGCCGGTCGCAGCATTGATCTTTCTCATCTCCACGGTGGGCTCACTGAACGGCACCATCCTGACGCGCGCCCGCGTCTCGTTCGCCTCGGCGCGCGATGGCCTGTTCTTCGCTCCCTTCGGCCGGCTGAGTCCGCGCACGCGCGTGCCGCTGATCTCGCTGGTGTGGACCTGCCTGTGGGCGGGGCTGCTGGCCCTCTCCGGCACCTTCGACCAACTCACCAATATGGCGGTGATGTCGTATGCGCTGTTCTGGATTCCGGTCGTGCTGGCAGTCATCGTGCTGCGGCGCCGCCGGCCGGATGCGCCGCGTCCCTACCGTCTGCCGGGCTACCCCGTGGTGCCGATCGTGTTCGTGCTGGTGATGGTGTGGATCGTGGTCAGTGCGTTCATTGTGACGCCGAAGGAATCGATCGCCACACTGGTGCTGATCCTGCTCGGGCTGCCGCTCTACCCGCTGTTTCGCCGGCGTGCCGCCGCTCTCAACCTGACTCCAGCTCCCAGAGCGTGAGCGGCGCACCACGCCGCAGCCAGAACCCCAGTCCGAGTTCGCGAAATTGCCGCCCGAGAAGGCTGCGGTACCAGCGCGCGCTGCGCAGGTGTACGTCGGGATCGGTGCGGCTGCGGTCGCAGTTGTGCATGAAGTCGTAACGGGTCAGCGCCGAGAAATACAACACTCCACGACACAGGCGCGCGAAGTTGGCGAGCGCGCGCCGCGCGGCGCGCTCGTCGAGGTACTGCAGCACGTCGTAGCAGATGACCAGATCGAACGGCGTGCGCACGCGCAGCTGCTCGATACGTCCGTGCGTCCAGCCATAGCGCTGGCACAGGTAGGCACTGCTCTCGAGCCCGCAATAGCTCGCACGCGGCAGCAAGCGCAGTAACGCGCTGCGCAACAGCCCGGTGCCGCAGCCGGCCTCGAGGATGCGCCGCACCGGCAGGTCGGCATGGCGCGTGAACGCGGCAATCAGCGCGGCGCGCGCCTGCATCTCGTTGCGCGTCACCACTGCAGTGCGCTGATCGAAATAATAACGTCGGTAGTAGTCGCGGCCGAAGGGCACTGGGGCGGAGGCTTTCATGGGCTGAGGATACGCGCGCGCAGCCCGGCGTAGGTGCTGTTCAAGCAGCGCTCGCCGCAGGCCGCCGACTGCCGGCGTGCGCTGCATGTGGCGCGAAGCGCTGCGCAGGCGCTGCAATTCCTCGGCAACGGCGCCGCCTGCGCGGCGCGCGCGCTGCGCGCGCATGTGCCCCGTTCGCGATCAGCGGCGTCGCGGGCCACGCCGTGATCAGCGTCACAGCCCAGTGCGATGCAGTGTCGCCAAGTGAAAACATCTTGCTCGGGGCGAGCCCGCGGCGAGTTCTTCGGCAGTGCAGCACTGACGGGCGTTGCAGCCGGCGGGGCTGAATGGCTGCTGAACAAGTTGTAATCCAACAGCAGCGCGGAACCATTTAACACTTCTGGCATCGCGCACTTCATAACGTATTTCCGCTGTGTATGCTGCCGGCTGCTTTCGCGCGTTGATGGCTAACATGGTCCGGCAGCAGCGCGCGGACAACAGGAGGAGTTCGATGAAATTCACTTCGGCAAAGATCGCGATCGCAGGCGTGGTGCTCGCAGTGGCACTGACCGGCTGCGTGGTCACTGCCCGGCCAGTGGTTCCTGCGGTGGGTGTTGGTATCGTCTATTCGGCACCCCCGCCGCCGCCGGCTGAGGTCGTGGTGGGCGTTGCCCCTTCCCCGGGATTCTTCTGGGTCGGTGGCAACTACGGGTGGGAAGGCGGCCGCTATGTATGGCACGGCGGTCGCTGGATGGCGCCGCGCCCCGGCTACCGCTGGGTGCCGCACCATTGGGTTGAGGGCGGCGGTGGCTGGCACCCCGAGCCCGGCCACTGGGTTCGCGCCTAACGGCTGATCCTCGCTAGGCGACCCGCACCGGCTGACCGGACACGGCGGCCGGGTGCGGGTCGCTGGCGATTTGCACTCCCTGCACCCGCGCTGCACACTGCGGCGCGCACAGGCAGCAGCGGGGTGGATTCGATGCGCGGGACCTGGCTGACGGGCGTCGCGTTCGTACTGGTGTTGGTTGGCGGCCGCGCGCCCGATGCGGCGCAGAGTGGCGCTGCGACTGCCCTCTTTACTCTCAGCAGCAGCAACTTCACCGCCAGCGGCGCACTCGCCGCGGCGCAGGTTTATCGCGGCCTCGGCTGCAGCGGCGGCAACCTTTCACCCGCGCTCACCTGGAGTGGCGCACCCGCCGGTACCCAGAGTTTTGCCATCCTGGTGCACGATCCGGACGCGCCGACCGCCGGCGGCTGGTGGCACTGGATCGTCTACAACCTGCCCGCCGCGACGACCTCTCTCCCCGCCGGTGCGGGCGATCCCCAAAAGAATCTGCTGCCCACCGGCAGCGTTCAGGGACGTACCGACTTCGGCAGCGCCGGTTACGGCGGCCCCTGTCCGCCGCCGGGCGCGCCGCACCACTATCACTTCCGCATCTATGCGCTGAAGGTGGCGAGACTCGACGTGCCGGACAATTCCGCCGCGGCGCTGGTCGCCTCCAAGGTGCGCGCGCAATCGCTCGGCGAGGCCGAACTCGTGGGTCTCTATGGCCGCTAGGGGTGCGCGCGAGCGGCGACCGGCACTGTGGCCCTATCTGGTTATGCCGCTCGTCGTGCTGTTGGTGTTCTACGCGCTATTCCGCGTGCACCAGCGGCCAGGCCCCGAGCCGAGTGCTGCGCCAGCTGCTGAAGACCACGGGACGTCCGCGGAGCCGTGAGGCAGCCCTTGAGGGCGGACTCAGGCGCGCGGGGTCGGGCGGCCAGCGTCGCGCCTTGCGCAGGCCAGCACGAGCAGACACGCGCAGCCGGCGCGCAGGCTCCACAGCGAAGCAGGCAGCGGCACGGTTTCGGTCTCGACGTTGAACGAGTCGTACGGACAGCCGTCGGCGAGTTGCGGCACAGCAGCGTAGCCACATGCATTGACGCTCTCTGGTAGTCATGTGAGCGGCGAGTGCGTCAGCTCCCCACCTCGTGCTGACGTAACCCCATGATTCGATGGGATGCCTGCCGGGCCGGGGCCGGCGGACCCAATGTAGTAGGATAGCGACCCTTTTTTCGACCCGCCGTCTGGCGTAGCCATGGGCACATCCGGAAGGAAGCCATACCAGCGTTCCCAGCCGCACGCGCGCGGCACTGCGCGCAGACGCAGAACCGCGCCTGCGCGTGTACCCAAAGTGGGCTTCGTGAGTCTCGGCTGCCCGAAGGCCCTGGTGGATTCCGAGCGCATCCTGACCCAGCTGCGCGCCGAAGGTTACGAGGTGGCGCCGACGTACGCGGCCGCCGACCTGGTAGTCGTCAACACCTGTGGCTTCATTGACGCGGCGGTCGATGAGTCGCTGGATGCGATCGGTGAAGCGCTCGAGCAGAACGGCCGCGTGATCGTGACGGGTTGTCTGGGAGCGCGTCCGGAGCGGATCCTCGCGCGCCATCCGCGCGTGCTCAAGGTCACAGGCCCGCACGCCTACGAGGAAGTCGTGAGCGCGGTGCATGCGCACCTGCCGCCCCAGCACGACCCGCGTTTCGATCTGCTGCCG
>DATHMN010000173.1:0-56913 GCA_035487135.1 Steroidobacteraceae bacterium
GCCAACCTGACCAACCAGGTGCGTGCCATCGCCGAAGTCGCCACCGCGGTCACCAAAGGTGACCTGACGCGCTCGATTCAGGTGGAGGCGCGTGGTGAGGTGTCCGAGCTCAAGGACAATATCAACGCCATGATTGGCAACCTGCGTGGTACCACCGAGCGCAACACCGAACAGGACTGGCTGAAGACCAACCTCGCCAAGTTCAGCCGCATGATGCAGGGCCAGCGCGACCTCGAGACGGTCGGCAAGTTGCTGCTGTCGGAGCTCGCGCCGCTGGTCAATGCGCAGCAGGGCATCGTCTACGTGATGGACAGCACTGCCGAAACCCCTTGCCTCAAGGAACTGGCGAGCTACGCGGATGAGTCCTTCGCCAGTCGCGAGCCACGCTGCTATGCCGTGGGCGAGGGTCTCGTCGGCCAGGCGGCGGCCGATCGGCAGCGACTGCTGTTGACCGACATTCCGGCCGATGTCATCCAGGTGCGCGGCGGTCTCTTCAACGCGCGCCCGCGTAACGTGATCGTTCTGCCGGTTTTGTACCAGGGGCAGGTCAAGGCAGTGCTCGAGCTCGGCTCGCTCGGCGACTTTACCGCATCCCACCTGGCCTTCCTTGAGCAGCTCACCGGCAGCATCATCGGCGTGGTGCTCAACACCATCGAGGCAACCATGCGTACCGAGGGGCTGCTCAAGCAGTCCCAGCAGCTGGCGGTGGAGCTGCAGACGCAGCAGACGGAGCTGCAGCAGACCAACGAAGAGTTGGCTAACAAGGCTAAGCTGCTTGCGGAGCAGAATGCGGAGGTTGAGCGCAAGAATCAGGAGATCGAACTGGCGCGGCGCGCCCTCGAGGAGAAGGCGGCCGAGCTGGCGCTTACCTCGCGCTACAAGTCCGAATTCCTGGCGAACATGTCGCACGAGCTGCGCACGCCGCTCAACAGCATCCTGATTCTGGGGCAGCAGCTGGCGGAGAACGCCAACGGTAATCTCAGTACCCGCCAGGTGGAATTCGCCAACACCATCCATGGTGCGGGTACCGATCTGCTCAACCTGATCAGCGACATCTTGGATCTGTCCAAGATCGAATCCGGCACCGTGACGGTGGAGTCTGAGGAACTGCTGTTCACCCACCTGCGCGAAACCGTTGAACGCAATTTCCGTCACGAAGCCGAGGCGCGCAAGCTGTCCTTCACTGCAGATTTCGATAGCCGCCTCGGGCGTGCGATCACCACTGACCCAAAGCGCCTGCTGCAGGTGCTGAAGAATCTGCTGTCAAACGCCTTCAAATTCACCGAGCGCGGCGGTGTGCGGCTGCACGTGAGCGTCGCGGCCGGCGGCTGGACCGCCGAGCATCCCGTCCTCAGTCAGGCGCCGGCGGTGCTCGAATTCTCGGTGAGCGACACCGGCATCGGCATCCCGCCGGAGAAGCAGAAGATCATCTTTGAGGCGTTCCAGCAGGCCGACGCCGGCACGGCGCGCAAATACGGTGGCACCGGCCTGGGGCTCGCCATCAGTCGCGAGCTCGCCTATCTGCTCGGCGGCGAGATTCGCCTGCGCAGCGTCTCCGGCAGCGGCAGCACGTTTACCCTCTACCTGCCGATGAGCTACATGGGTTCGGCATACAACCGCAGCACGGCAAGCGGTCCGGCGGCGAGCGCGACCGCCACCGCAACCTTCCAGCCGGTGATCGTGCCGGCAGTGCGGCCGGAAGAGATTGCCGACGATCGCGAGAACATCCAGCCGGGTGATGCCGTATTGTTGGTGGTGGAGGATGACCCGCACTACGGCCGTATTCTCATCGACCTTGCGCGCGGGCGCGGATTCAAAGTGTTGCTGGCGCGGACGGGCGCCGATGCGCTCGCGAGCGCACGCAAGCACCCGCCGAGCGCCGTATCGCTCGATGTGTTCCTCCCGGACATGCTCGGCTGGACCGTGTTAAACCAGCTGAAGCGCAACCCGGAAACGCGCCACATTCCGGTGCAGATCCTGACCATCGAGGACGAGCGGCAGTACGGGCTCGAACGCGGCGCATTCTCCTTCATCACCAAGACAGTGACGACCGACGGCCTGGAAGCAGCGCTCGATCGTCTCAAGAGCTTCACCACCTCACCGGTGCGACGCCTGCTGGTCGTTGAAGACGACCCCGCCGAACAGCTCAGCATCAGTGAGCTGCTCGGCCACAACGACGTGCAGATCACCACGCTTGGCACCGGCGCCGCTGCCCTGCAGGCACTGAAGAGCGGCAAATTTGACTGTGTGGTGCTCGATTTGCGCCTGCCCGACATGTCGGGCTTCGAGCTGCTCGCCGCCGTGCAGCAGGACGCCGAGCTGCGGCAGACGCCGATCATCGTGTTCACGGGCCGAGAGCTCTCCGAGCATGAGCAGAGCGAACTGCGCAAGAACGCCAAGAGCATCGTTCTCAAGGGCGTGCGCTCCCCGGAGCGGCTGCTGGATGAAACGGCGCTGTTTCTGCATCGTGTGATTGCAGATCTGCCCGCCGCCAAGCAAAAGATGATCGCAGACCTGCATGAGAGCGACGAGCCACTCAGCGGTCGCAAGGTGCTGGTGGTGGACGACGACATCCGCAACATTTTCGCACTCAACAGCCTGCTCGAGCGGCACAACATGCAGGTCATCACCGCGACCAACGGCCAGGAGGCGATCAAGCTGGTTGAGAACACCGACGATCTGTCGCTGGTGCTGATGGATGTCATGATGCCGGAGATGGACGGCTACGAAACCATGCGCCGGATTCGCAGTAATCACGAGTTTCGCACGCTGCCGATCATCGCCCTGACAGCCAAGGCGATGAAGGGCGATCGCGAGAAATGTCTCGAAGCCGGTGCATCCGACTATGTGGCGAAGCCGGTCAACACGGATCAGCTGCTGTCACTCGTGCGGATGTGGCTGCATCGCTAGGTGACAGCGTGAGCGCTCAGGAGAAAGTCAATATCCTGATGGTCGATGATCAGGCCGCCCGCCTGCTGACCTATCAGTCGGTGCTGGCGGAACTTGGCCAGAACCTGGTATCCGTGCGCTCCGGCATCGAAGCTCTCGAGCGGCTGATGCGCGAGGAGTTTGCCGTGGTGCTGCTGGACGTCAGCATGCCGGAGATGGACGGATTCGAGACCGCGCGACTGATTCATGATCACCCACGGTTCGAGAAGACGCCGATCATTTTCGTGACGGGAGTGCACGTCACTGAGCTCGATCGTCTCAAGGGGTACAAGGCCGGCGCGGTCGATTACGTCTCGATCCCCGTCGTGCCCGAGATTCTGCGCAGCAAGGTCGCCGTGCTGGTCGAGTTGTACTGTAAGCGGCGCGAGCTGCAGCAATTGAACCGAAACCTGGCCAGTGCTAATGAGCAGCTGGCAGCGGCTAATGCGACGCTGCAGGCGGAGAAGACGCGCGAACTGCAGGTCTTGAACAAGACACTGCAGCAGGCGAATGCCGAGCTGGAGCGCGCAAATTGCAGCCTGCATGGAGAGGTTGCCGAACGTCTGCGCGCGGAAGCGGCGCTGAAAGAGGCCGACCGCCACAAAGATGAGTTTCTGGCCATGCTGGCGCACGAGTTGCGTAATCCACTCGCGCCGATTCTCAGTGCTCTGCAGTTGATGCGTATGCGACCGGTCGAAGCGCAGCTGCAGTGGTCGGAGGAGGTCATCGAGCGACAGGTTCGCTACCTGACCCGCCTCGTCGATGACCTGCTCGACGTGTCGCGCATCACCCGCGGAAAGATCACTCTGGCGCGTGAGCCGCTGGAGCTGGCAGCTCTCATTTCACGGGCGGTTGAGACGGTTCAGCCGGTGATCGACGAGCGCTCGCACCAACTGAGCATCGACGTGGCGGATGGCCACCTCAAGGTCCACGGCGACCCGGTGCGTCTGGTGCAGGCCATCAGCAACGTTCTGAGTAACGCGGCCAAATACACCGAACCCGGCGGGACCATCCGGCTGCTCGCCGCGCGTGCGGGCGCGGATCTCGAAATTAGGGTGCGGGACAACGGTATCGGCATCCCTGCGGATCGCATGCCGCAGATATTCAACCTGTTCACACAGGTGAATCACGGTTCCGAACATGCGCAGAGCGGCCTCGGGATTGGCCTGGCCCTGGTTCGGCGTCTGATTGAAATGCACGGGGGAACGGTGAGTGCGCACAGCGACGGCAGCGGTTGCGGGAGTGAGTTTGTGGTGCGGTTACCTATGATCAGCGGCGGCGCGCACGCCGAGGCCGGGGCGCCCGCGGAGGTCGAGGTGCAGCCGCAGTCCGGCGCGTGCGCCCAGCCGCAGAGGCAGGCGCAGCGGCGCATTCTCATCGCCGATGACAACGCTGATGCGCTTGAGAGCCTGGCAAGGGTTCTGCAGTTGAGCGGCCACGAAGTCTTCAGCGCCTGCAACGGCAGTGCTGCGCTTGAATCCGCGGAGCGTCACCTGCCCGACGTCGCGCTGCTGGACGTCGGCATGCCACTTCTGAACGGTTATGAGGTCGCGCGCCGCATCCGTGCCGAGCCCTGGGGTAAGGGCGTTCTGCTGGTTGCCGTGACCGGTTGGGGCCAGGAGACTGATCGGCGCCGCTCGCGCGAAGCCGGATTCGATTCGCACCTGGTCAAGCCACTGGATCTCGACGAATTGACTAGATTGCTGCTGCGACTGCCGTCTGCCGGGCAGCGCGAATGGCGCAATCCCGCCCTGTCCTAGGGTTGCGGTGCTGCGGCAGCGGCGGCGAGCTGCTGAATTGCCGCAAGGTGTGAACGCACCGTCGGCAGGATCTTACGGGCAAAGGCCTGCGCATCACTGTCCTGACCGGAGCTGATCTCGTGCTGCAGCAGCTTCATCGCGTCCTGATGCGCCGATATCTGATTCTTGATGTATGCCTTGTCGAAGCTCGCTCCCGAGAGCAGTTCGAGTTTTGCTTTGGCGGCCATGTCTTCCACACTGGAGGAGGAGGGCAGTGACACGTCCTTCGACTGCCCCAGGGCCTTCAGTTGATCGTTCGCTGCCGAATGGTCTTTGACCATCATCGCGCCGAACTTTGCCAACGCGGGATCGACGGCTTTCTGTTGCGCGAGCTTGCCAGCTTCGACCTCTGCAATCCCGGACTGCGCCACCGCGCGATAAAAGTGAGCATCGGGTGAATTGCTTGCGCCCCAGCTGACGAGCGGAAGCGCGAGCACTACAAGACTTGCCAGTTTCTTCATATCCAGCTCCTCGGAATGAGGGTCATTTATAGGCGCGGGCGGCAGCGCGCACAACGTGCACAAGACAGTTGGATAAGTAGGTCAGTACCTACACTGGAGGCGCAGGTCGAACAGACTGAGTCAGCCGGCCGTCACGGGCAGAGTTTGCCGCAGCTCCCCGACGCCCTCCCACGGATCGCCAGAGAGCGCGGCGAGGCGGCGTTTAATGTTGTCGTAACGGAACTGGTCGGGCGCGCGCAGCTTCGGCAATTCCTCCCAGCTGAGCGGTGTTGCGATCGGTGCTCCCGGTCGATGCCGCAACGAGTACGAGCACACGGCGGTGGCGCCGCGTGCGTTGCGCAGATAGTCGACAAAAATGCGTCCGCGCCGCTCGCTCTTGGAGGCGTGCGCGAGATAGCGTTCGGGATACTCCTGCGTGAGGTTCTCCGCGAGCGTCCGACAGAAGCGGGCTGCGGCGTTCCAGGGGACAGCGGGTTGCAGCGGTATCACGAGATGCAGGCCCTTACCGCCAGAGGTCCTGACAAAACTTACCAGTTTCGAGCTCTGCAATCGGTTGCGCAGCTCCAGCGCAGCGTTAACGACCGCGCGCCAGCCCACGCTTGGGTCTGGATCAAGGTCGATGACCAAGCGATCCGCATGCTTCAGATCAGCGATCGTGGAGCCCCATACGTGGTACTCGACAGCGTTCATTTGCACCAAAGCCATCAGGCCGCTGAGTCCCGTGATGTACATCCAGCGCTGAGCGCTGCCCGCCTCAGTTACTTCGTGGACCGCGGCGGGGAATGTTCCGGTGGTGTGCTTCTGAAAGAAGCATTGCGCCACGGCGCCATCCGGGCAGCGCAGCAACATGAGTGGACGATTAATCATTCCGGGCAGAATGAACGGCGCGATGCCGCGGTAGAACGCCGCCAGATCAGCCTTGCTGATGACCGGATCCGCAAACAGCACGCGCCCCGGATGGGTGAGGCGGACAGCACTGTCGTCGTTGGCTCCCCGAGGGCTCGCAACCGCCGGCGCGGGAGCCGCCGGAGGGCGCCGCATCCCCGCGCTGCGCTTGGCGGCCTTGCGCGTACCGCTGCGGCTAGTGGTCCGGCGAATCGCCAAGGTGGGACTCCACGCGTGCGGCATTACGTTGCTGGCTGCGCAGCGATGCGATCGAGCGATCCAGACGCACCCCCTTGAGGCTCGCCTGGCGCAGCAGGCCGTCCTCGGTCTGGCCGCGGAACTCGACTTCCACGACGAGCTGCGGCTGAGTCCAGACGGGATCGGCCCCGCGCAGCTGGGTGCGCGTGGGCGGGTTCTCGAAGGCAACGGCGTGCGCAGCTTTCTTCAGCTGTTGCAGCAGGACGGCGATCGTCCGTTCGTCCAGTCCGGTGCCGACGCGTCCCCAGTAGTGCCAGGTGCCACCCGGCTGCGGGCTGCCGAGCAGTAGGGAGCCCAGCCGCGCCCGTGCCCCTTGGCCTAGTGTGTAACCCACCACCGCGTATTCATCCGAAAGTACGCACTTCACTTTGACCCAGGCGCCCGTGCGACCCTCCCGGTACGCTGCATCTACCGTCTTGCACACGATTCCTTCGAGTCCGGCGTCACACGCCGCGCGTGCCGCCGCCACGCCATTACCGCGCGCGTAGCGGGTGAGCTGTAGTGGTGGGCGACAACGCTGCAGCAGCTTGGTCAGGTGCGCCTTGCGCTCCAGTTGGCTCAGTTGCCGCAGGTCTTGCCCATCCTGGTAAAGAAGATCGAACACCATGATTCGCAGGTGTGCCTCGCCGGCCGCATCGGCAAAGCTGCGCTGCAGTTGGCCGAAGTTGCTGCGGCCGTGCGCCTCAAGCGCAACCAGCTCGCCATCCAGGATGCAGCTGCGGCAGGGCAGTGCCGCGGTCGCGGCGACGACCCCGGGGAGTTTGGCGCTCCAGTTCTGATCACCGCGCGAAGTCACGCGGATCGCCGAGCCGTTACGCCACACCAGCACGCGGTAGCCGTCGTATTTGACCTCGTGCAGCCAGTCGTTGCCGGCGGGCGCCTGTGCGACCAGGCGAGCGAGCTGCAAGCCCACCTGTGCGGGAAAGGCCGCCCTTTTCTCGCTGCTGGGATAGCCTGTTCGCCGCGGATGCGAAACGCCCAGCGCGCGCGGTTTGGGCCGGGCGAGCGAGGCACGCTTCCGTTTAGAGACTCTGTCGAGCAATTGCTGCGCCCTCTGCGAGCCCATTCATGAGGCTATCCGGGGGGTACCGCACTTCTAACATGTGCAGAGCGCGAATTCGAGCTGATGATGCATGCGGAGGCGCGCGCTCGCGCACTGGGTCCTGACGGGGTGATAATCCACCGGCACAGACCGGGCTGCCGCTGGCGGATCGTGCGACTTGAGCGGATCGACCCTGCAGTCAGGCGGTAGCACAGGGAAGCAGAAATAATGCTCGCAATCATGAGCGCGACGCCGGAAGAAAGTGCTGCGGTGGTGGCGGCGTTGAGTGCCAGACAGACCCGGGAGAAGGGCAGACGACTCTACCAGCTGGGTATCCTGCACGGCATCGAGGTGGTGGTGGTTTTTTCACGTTGGGGCAAGGTGGCGGCGGCGGCGACCGCGACTCAGTTGATCGACGGATTGGGTGTCACGCAGCTGGTATTCAGTGGCGTCGCCGGTGCGGTGCGCACGGACCTGGCAATCGGTGACGTCGTTATCGGAACCGAACTCATCCAGCACGACATGGATGCGACTCCGCTTTTCGCGCGCTATGAAATACCGTTACTCGGACAGTCGACGTTCGCGACCGATCTGGGCTTGCGCGCAGATCTCGCAGTCGCGGCGCAGGCATTCGTGCGGGATGATCTGGCGGTGACGGTCCCGGCAAATGTGCGCGAGCTCTTTGGTATCCGCACTCCGCGCATCGTGCACGGCATCATTGCCAGCGGCGATCAGTTCTTTTCCGGCGCCTCGCGCCTTGCAGAACTGCGTCAGCGCCTGCCGGAAGTCTCCTGCGTTGATATGGAGAGCGCGGCGGTGGCGCAGGTGTGTACCGAGTACGCCGTGCCCTTCGCCATCGTGCGCACGATCTCAGACTCGGCGGATGACAACGCGAGCCACGATTTTCCGCGATTCTCGCGCGAGATCGCCGGGCAGTATTCGCTCGGCATCGTCACAGCTCTGCTGCGGGAGCGGTCAAGGCGTCTCGCCCGCGCGAACCACTGACCCGTCACACATTCGGGAGCACGTTCAATGAGACTGCGCAATCGGATTATCGGAGCGCTCGTGCTGCTGCTCGCCGCAGGTCTGGGGCTGGGCGCGCTCGCCTTGCGTCACGACTCGCCCTGCGCAGCCTCGCCCGTCTTTGCCGGCCAGGCCGCCTCGATGCAGGCGATCGTGCATCGCTGTTACGGGCCGCCGGCGGTTTTGAGGTATGAAGACATCCCGCGCACGGCGCCCGGCGAGCATGAGGTTCAGGTCCGGGTCCATGCCGCCTCCGTGAATCCCCTCGACTGGCACTACCTGCGCGGTGCGCCCTATGTCGTTCGCCTGGATTCCGGTGTGGGAGCGCCGACAAACCCTCGTCTCGGCGTCGATTTTTCCGGTACCGTCGCAGCAGTTGGCGCCGGCGTCACGCGCTTCAAGCCCGGAGATGAGGTGTTTGGCGGCAAGATGGGTGCGTTCGCGCAGTATGTGAACGTACGCGATGACCGCGCCATCGTGCTCAAACCCGCCAACGTCACCTTCGAGCAGGCCGCCGCGGTACCCATCGCTGCGATTACCGCGCTGCAGGCGCTGCGGGACAAAGGTCGGATCCAGGCCGGACAGAAGGTCCTGATCAACGGTGCTTCGGGCGGCGTCGGCACCTTCGCCGTGCAGATCGCCAAAGCCTACGGTGCCGAGGTGACCGGTGTGTGCAGCACCCGCAATCTGGAAATGGTGCGCGCCCTCGGCGCCACACAGGTCATCGACTATACCCAGGAAGACTTCACCAAGGGTTCACAGCACTTTGATCTCATACTGGACACGGTTGGCAATCATTCCCTGCTGGAGTATCGCCGCGTGCTCAATCCGCATGGCACGTTCGTCATCGTCGGCGGCCCGAGCGATGGCAACTGGGTGGGCCCGCTGATGACACCGCTCAAGGCGCTGTTGCTGAGGCCGTTCGTGAGTCAGAAATTCCTGCCGTTCCTCGCCGAGCTCAACCAGCAGGATCTGAGTGTGCTGGGCGAGCTGATGCAGACGGGCAAGCTGACCTCTGCGATCGACCGGCGCTACCCGCTCAGGGATGTCGCGGCCGCGCTCGCCTACCTGGAACAGGGGCACGCCCGCGGTAAGGTCGTCATCGACGTGGAGTGACGGTGTGACGCCGAACGAACTGCAGCACTACCTGTACGAAGAGATTCCGCTGTCGCGGGCGATGGCGGTGCGCGTCTTGTCGGTCGATCCGACCGGCGTCGTGCTCGAGGCACCACTCGAGCCAAACATCAATCAGCACCATTCGGTATTTGGCGGTAGCGCGTCGGCGCTCGCGATGCTCGCATCCTGGACGCTGCTGTACGCGCGCCTGCGCGCCGATGAGTTTTTGGGCAATCTGCTGATACAGCGCAACAGCATGGAATTCGAACGGCCCATCGTCGGGCGGTTCACGGCACATGCTGCGCTGGAGCAGCCACAGCGCTGGCAGCATTTCATTGGCACGTTGCAGCGTCGCGGCAAGGCACGCGTGGCGGTGGGTGCCCTGTTGCAGCAGCAGGGCGGCATCGCCGCCCGATTCAGCGGCGAGTTCGTCGCGCTGAACGCGCATTCCTGATTCTGATCTATTGCCTGGGGACTGCGCGGATGGCGGGTGCCTGCGGCGGCCAACGGCGCCGGATTCCGACTGCGCTTCAGTTGGCGCCGAAGATTGCCTTCATGCGTTGGGTGTCGCCGTTGGGTTTGCGGATCTGTACTTCGCGCCACTCCCGATCGGGCGCGCGGGGCATGGCAATGATGGCTTCACGCGCCTCCGCGAGACGATGTTTCAGCAGCGGTTGCAGGGCGGCGAGTGGGGCGAGTGTTTCCTGTTCATCAGGCGTCAAGGCCAGTTCGCAATCGCAGTAATTGGCGAAATACTCCTGATGCCATTGCTCGTAGAGCTGCAGTGGTTCGCTGAAGGCGGCATCCTGCATCAGGTGCTCGGCCAGATGCTGAGTGCACAGGTAGCTGGAACTGCAGCGCACATAGTTCCCATGCTCGTTGAGTACTGCATTGGTGTAGTCGCGGCAACCGTAGAACAACCCGAACAGACGTCGCCGTTTGACCCCGGTCAGCTGCCGCTCGCGCGTGTACTCGAATAGCGCCCGGCGGTGCACGAGAGAAAATGCGGTCGCACGTAGTGCAGTCACCTGGGCGGGCATGTGCGGGTGCTCGGAGACGGTGCGCATGAGGCGGTCGTGCTCAGATTCCCAGCGACGGTATAGTTCGTGACGTCCCAGGAGGTGGCGGACAATCTTGTCCTCCGGCGCCCGTGAGTACGCCGCCATTTCCACCCGCGACTCTGATTCCGCCATGAGTCGCGCATGCTTGTATGCATGAACCTGCATGCTCCCCCGGTCAGCTTCCCGCTGATCTCTGCTCGATCAAACTGCGCCAGCGCATCCTGCGCGTCGGAGCGCCTCACCAACTGCCATGCTTTAGACACAGCTTCGCGGTTGAAAGCGCGCTCTTGAGGTTAATACAGAATCGTGTGCTTGTGCGCGCGCTGTTGCGTCGGCGCGATGAGCATCCTTCACCGATCGCATGAGGCGCGCATCGCAGCAAGCGCAGCAAGCTCTTATCTTTCAATCTTTAAGCGGGCTCTAAAGAAGGTCGTGTCGCCATCTGCCTACAGCCTCCCTCGCGGCCCCAAGGTGGGGGCTTGGCGGTTCTTAGCCACCGGCACGTCATTCAAGGGGGGAGCCTGCAATGCGACCAGACGGGCTCCTCGCTGGCATTACCCTTGCACTCGCGACGCACGAGCGTCCGCGGTTGAGCTTGACGAAGTCTCTGATGGGCTCGAGTCGATATCGTTGACGGTGACATCTTGGTTCTCCGACAGGATGTGTGTCGATGAGTACCGCTCCAGCAGCGTCGGCGCAGAAACGGTGCGCGCGCCGCGCAGCGCTCGCCGTAGCGCTTCGGCGCGCAGCAAGGTCGCATCGAGGGCAGCATTGCTTGCACATGTAGGAAGGAGACGACGTGTCATACAGTCATCGCCTTGTTACCAAGCATGCTCTCGAAGTCGATACTTTCTCTCGGCAGCTGGATGCCGCAATCGACAAAGAGGATTTAGACCATGAACACGAATCAGCCTGGTTCGCAGAACCCGCAGGGCAACCCCCAGAATCCGCAGAAATCACAGCCCCCGGGTGGCGTGGACCCGCAGCGCAAACCTCAGCAGGACAAACCACCGGGCGGCTCCAAGGACCCGGGCACCGGCTCGCAAAAGCCGCAGGATCGAGACGATCAGCACTAGCTAGCGGCTCCGGCGGGCGAGGAGACGGTCTCCTCGCCCGTTAAGGCTCCTTACCGGGGACGCATCACGCGCGCTACGCTGCGCGCGACCGCAGCCCGCGGCATCAAGCGCACCAGCCAAGTCAAAATCCGACTTTTGCGCCCGACAATGTAAGTCGGTACATCACCGCGCATCGCTTCGACTACGGCGGAAGCGACCTGCTCGGCCGGCAATCCATGCGCGAACGCGCTTATCTTTGGCGGACCATGGGGGCCGAGCTTGGCGATGAACGGGGTCTGCACCGCTGGCGGGCAGACCGCGATGATCTTTACGCCCCGTCCGAGTGTCTCTGCCCAGAGTGCCTCAGTGAAGCTCAGTACAAACGCCTTCGTTGCTGCATAGACCGCCATAAAGGGCGCCGGTTGAAAAGCCGCGGTCGAGGCGATATTGATCACCGCGCCCGAGCGACGCGCAAGCAGCTCCGGAAGGAAGGCATGAGTAAGTTCAACGAGCGCACCAATATTGACCGCGATGGCGCTGCGTTCTTCCTCCAGTGGCAATTCCTGGAAGGGTCCGTAGGCGCCGATTCCGGCATTGTTTATCAGCACCTCCACCGTTATTCCGAGCGCCTGGACCTGTTGCAATAGCGCTGTTCCGCAGTCGCGTCTGGTCAGGTCTTCGAGCAGAACCCAGCTGCGTCGCCCGTAAATCCTCTGAATCGAGCTGGCAACGCGCTGCAGGCGTTCGTCCGAGCGCGCAACGAGCACCAGATCGAAACCCTCCTGTGCAAGGCGCAGTGCAATCGCTTCACCGATTCCCGAGGAAGCGCCGGTCACCAGAGCCACCGGCCGTGTCGCTGTAGTCATCGAAGTTGCTCGCGATGGCACCATGCGTGGGGTGCGCGATGCGGGCAGCGACTCTATCGCAAACAGCCTTCGCGGGCGGAGAGCCGGCGGGTCAGCTGCGTTCATGCCCCAAAACCGCGCGCGCCTTGCAGGGCTAGGCGGCCGGGTTGAAACCGTTCATTGAGAGTGCAAGTCCAGGGGGCGTACTGCGCCGATCGATGGTGCCGGGCACGGCTCGGCTGCCATGTTGTCGGTCGCCAATCAATTGGACATCCTGAGTGATTGAGCGAGTAGCCGCGCGGGAGCTGCGAGGATGCTGCAGGAGCAGCTCGAGCTGCTGAGGCAGTCAGCAGAGCAGGGCGATTCGGTTTCGCGCGAGCAGCTGTTTACCGTCCTGTATGACAAATTGCATACGCTCGCGCAGGGCGAGCTGCATCGCGGCGCCCTCGTCAGCCTGAGTCCAACCACTCTGCTGCAGGAGACGCATCTGGATCTCTCCAGCCGCAAGGCACTGCGGCGCTACCTAAAGGAACCGTCCGGGAAGAGGCGGTCGTCGGAGGACCCTGAGCAGTGCCGCTGCGCGCTGCCGGCATCACCCTGATGCGAATTCATTCAGCAAGCGCAGCCTGCGGGTTTCAATGCACGAAAAGCCACGCAACTGCAGTCAGCACGCCTGCAAGCACCGTGACCCCCACCATGAAGAAGTGGCCTTCCATCGAGCTGCGCCACCAGTGTCTGCGCTCGGTTCGGGTCGATGTCGGTGGCGGGCAGTAGCTGAATGTGAGCGCCTCGATCTCCCGGGCTTTGAGCTGAGATTGCGGCATCGCCATAGGACCTCCAGTGGCCTGATGTGTCTTCGTTTGCCTAACTAAGGAATCGAATTTGGGCCGCCGAACCCGCCATCTGAGTCGCGCGGGGACACCTGAACCCAGGCACCCCACCGGCGCTCACAGCCGGACGATGCACCCCGACCGGCCCAGCACGGGACCGGTTCGAGGGCGCAGCGACCCATCAGCTCTTAGGACGCGAAGGGGGCGGTAAATACGCTAAGGCCCGAAGGCGAAAGGGAAACCATGCGCCTGAAGGGGCGGAACGTCCCTGCAATCGTGGGGGTGAGCCCAGCCGGCGACCGAATCGCCCGGAATCCAGCGGCAGCGCAGCCATGGCTCCGCGCAGCCGCCGGTAGCGGTTCATTTGCATTACACCGGCACGCCGTCGCGAACTAGCGTACGCTACGCGGCGGTTCGAACTTGTCATGGGCTGTCTGTCCGCCGCCAGAGGGGTCTGCCGCGCTGTCCGTCGGCCGAGGGGATTGGCTCTTCGAGGAATGAGTGAGCCTCGTGCTGTGCTGATCCAAATCTCCCAATACTGTGAGTGAGTAATCTGCTGTGACCAAACTTTATGTAGGTAATCTTCCTTTCACCGCGACCGAAGAGAGCGTGCGCACTCTGTTCGCGGCGCATGGAACAGTCGAAAAAGTGACTCTGATTTCTGATCGTGATACCGGCCGCCCGCGCGGATTCGGCTTCGTGGAAATGTCGAACGCGGATGCATCGCGCGCCATGCAGGCGCTGAACGGTCAGTCCTTTGACGGCCGCGCGCTGAAGGTCAATGAGGCCCAGGATCGGGATCGGTCCGCTGGCGGCGGTGGCCGCGGCGGCCCGCGCCGTTACTGAAGGTACTTGATGCTGGCCGGATGGACTTCGATCCTTCCGGTGACTGCGATCAAGTGGTGTCCGTCAGGGCTGCAGGCACCGGCCTGGCGGAGTCTTTCGTGCCATCACTTCAGCGGCCAATTCGGCCGTGCCCGGTCGTGCCCTTCAGGGGAGGGATGACTTCGGCAAGAGAAAAAAGCAAAACAGCGAGACCACGGTCACAGCGGGATCCGCGCATGCATGTTAATCCGACCGCACGAACCTTTTACACACTAGGTACCGCTGCGGCTGCTAGGGGGCCTCTTGGCGTCATCGATCGAGCGAGTCAGGGAAAACAGACGAATCATCGTCTATGAGCATGCCAATTCGAGCAATCTCAAAGGGTTGTCGCAGATCATAACGACCTTTGGAGCGCTGGCACTGCTGTGGTGGGCCGCAGCGTCCAGCCAGCACTCCTTCGAATGGCTGCTGATTCCGATCATCGTTCTGATCAGTCTCTTTACTCTGCGCGTCTTCGCTCTGATGCATGAGTGTGGCCACGGGAGCCTGTTTCGTACGCGCCGCCTCAATCGGATTTTCGGCTTCCTGCTGGGCGTAACGGCCGGCATGCCGCAATACGTGTGGTCGCAGCATCACAACTATCACCATACGCACAATGGCAACTGGGAAAAGTACCGCGGTCCCTACACGACACTTTCCGTTGACGAGTACGCCGCGCTGAGCGCGACGCAACAGCGCCTGTATCGCTGGAAATGCAGCATGGTGGGTGCGCCGATCGCCGGATTCATCTACCTGGTGTTCAATCCGCGCTTTACCTGGGTCACGGGCAGCATGCAATTTTTGCAGCATTTCGTTCGCAACATGATCGCCCATCCCGGCGAATCGATGCGCGCACACGCAGCCGGATTCAAGACGCGCTACTGGAAGACTCTCAAAGAATACCGGCACATGTCCTGGAATAACGTGGCGCTGATCGCCGGCGCCGCGTTGATGTGCTACGCGGTAGGTATCGCGTTATTCTTTAAGATCTATGTCCTCAGCATGGCATTTGCCGGTGGCGCGGGTATCGTACTGTTCACGGTGCAGCACAATTTCAAGCATTCCTATGCCAGCGACGGCAAGCACTGGGACTACGATGCCGGCGCCATTGCCGGCACCAGCTTTCTGATGCTGCCCGCCTGGTTGAATTGGTTCACCGTCAACATTGGCTACCACCACATTCACCACCTTTCCGCCAGGATTCCCAACTATTGCCTGCTGCGCTGTCACGACGAATACGTCGATCTGTTCTGCGACGTTAATCGCCTCACGCTGACCGACGTACCTTCCTCGTTGAAATACATTCTCTGGGATACGCGCGCGCGCCAGCTGATTTCAGTTGCGGAGTATCGCCAGCAAATCCACCCTGCGCACAGCGCTGCCCTGAAGTCGCTACGCCCGGAAAAGGCCTGGCAGCCAACCGACCGCTCGGCAGGATAACCGGCAGATTTACTCGCAGGTAAGAGCACTGAACGGAGAATGCGCGGAAGTTGTTCGGCATCGCATGACTTGGTGTACTGTATGCTGCTCCTGTAGTCGTTCGGCAGGGACGCAAGTGGACCTGCCGAGCCTTGCTTAATCCCAGGTGAAAGAACCTTCCATCGATATGACGCTTCCCCGCACAGCCGACCTCGTCAAGACTCCAGCCGAGCGCATCGCACACGAGCAACATGAGCGCGCCGAGCGGCGTCGCCTGGAGTTGGCCGAGCAGCGTTCTGATCTCAATCCGCCTGACGTCAGGATCCGTACCTGGGAGAAGGTTCATCAACTGCGCCTGCCCTCCGACCCCGAGCATCCGATTCTTGATGTCATCGCCATCAGTACGCGGCTGACCCTGGCAGAAGTGCAAGAAGAACAGCGCACGCGAGCTGCCAGAGCCGCGAACCGGAATCAGGTGTGAACTTGTCTGCTGGGAAAGCGTGAGGCTTGCTCCTTCGGCGGCGACGCGACAGGGGCGCCTGGATCAGTTGCGTCGTGATCGGGCCGCGGCACCCGTGCTGCGGGATGCATTCCCGACCGTGCAGCAGCTGCGCATTGAGCTGAAGTTCGACGGAGCGAGCTCGAGTGGGCTGACTCCGCAGTCACACGTCCTCTATCCCCCGGCGCGCGCCTTCTTCGAGTACTCCTGCCCTTACTCGGACTGCGACGGGCACATTGACCTCGGCGCAGCCGTTGCTACTGCTCTGGCGGCTACGACGCATCGGGCGGCGGGTGTGCTGATGTGCCCCGGTTCGCGCGGTGCCGTGCATGCTTCGAGGCGACCCTGCCTGCTACAGGTCGGTTATGAGGTTGCCTACCTCTGAGCTGAGGTTCGGCCCAAGACCTCACGGTCTACCTCGCCCTTGCGCTGAGTGCGAGCGGCGGCAGACCCAGCCCGGCCATTTTCGACAGCTGGGCGCGCACCGGATGTCCACCCTCCAGAACGCCGCTAGCTAGCTCTGCGCCGGGGTCGTGCCGCGCCGGAAGCCGGCGATGGAGTTGATCAACTGATCCGGCTCAATGGGCTTGACCAGATGGGCCTGGAATCCGGCGTTCAGAGCATCCGTACGGTCCTGATCGCGCGAGAACGCCGTGAGCGCAATCGCCGGCAGCCTCACCTGATCGAGTCCGGAGGCGCGAATATTGCGGATCAGCTGATAACCGTCCCACTTGGCCATGCCGATATCGCTCACCAGCATGTCGGGATTTTCCGTCTTCAGCAGTGCCAGCGCCTGATCGCCGCTGGAAGCCTCCGCGACGGTTGCGCCGGCGGCACCAAGCACGCGAGCAATGAAGGCTCGCGTGTCAGCGTCATCTTCAACCACCAGAATCTTCATGCCGCTCAATGGCACGGTAGTACGGGGCATGGTCCGCAGGACTTCCTGCGTCAGCGGCAGGCGCACAGTAAAGCGCGCGCCGAGGCCTTCCCCTGCGCTGTTCGCGCTGATGGTGCCGCCGTGCGCCTCGACCAGATGCTTGACGATCGTCAGTCCGATGCCGAGTCCTGAGAAGGTCTTGCTCGACCCGGCCTCCTGCTGGCTGAAACGATCGAAGATGTAGGGCAAGAACTCGGGGCTGATGCCGCGTCCAGTGTCGCTCACGGCAATCTCATATTGACCGCCGACGATGCCGGTGCTGACCGTCACCTGGCCGCCGGGGGGTGTGAACTTGATGGCGTTGTTCACCAGGTTCCAGACGATCTGCTGAATCCGCGCGTCATCACCCATCACCAAATGTGTCCCCGCAGCCAGGTCAGCACCGAGATGCACGCTCTTGCTCTGCGCGAGCGGGGCGACCACGGTGAGAGCGGACTGAATGGCCGCCACCGGATCGATGACGGTCTTCTCCAGGTGCATCTTGCCGAAGCGCATTCCGGCATAGTCGAGCAAATCGGCGATCAGGTGCGACTGCAGGCGGGAATTGCGCTCAATCACTTCCAGCCCGCGCTTGACCTCGGGAATGACGCCGGCTGTGCGCTGCAGGACGTGAACCCAGCCGACGATCGCATTCAATGGGTTGCGCAGTTCATGGGACAGCGTTGCCAGAAATTCGTCCTTCATGCGGTTGAGCCGTTCGGCTTCGCCGCGCGCTGCGCGTTCGCCGGCGAGCAGATTGTCGCGTTCGGTCTCGGCGCGGCGACGTTCGGTGACATCCGTGGCAATTGCGATGCGCGATCCGTCAGCACTTTCAGCCGCGATGCGCCATTCGATGTCCGCGACACCGCCGCCTGTTTGCTGAATCGGCAGGTCGCCTTCCCAGTGCCCGTCGCGAGCCAGCGCCACTTCCACTTGAGTCAGGACGCCGTGGTGCTCCGCGGCGAGCACGCTAGCCAGGGGCTCGCCGACAATCGCCGCGCGGTTTCGCCCCGCGAGGGCACAGAAGGTCGGGTTAGCATCGAGAACGCGGAACTGTGCGTCCAGTAACGCGATCCCGCTGGAGGCTAACTGGAAGACGGCGCGGAAGCGGCTGTCCGCGGCACGGCGGATCGCGTCCGATTGGCGCGCGTACAGCAGCGTGCGCACCGTGGCAATCAGCACTGCCGGGTCGGCGGGGTGAGTCAGGTAGCTGTCGGCACCGGCGGTCAGGCCTTGCGCCATATCGGCGGTGGTCACGAATGTCGCTGACAGATGCACGATGGGTAAGTACGCTGCATAGGTGCGCGCACGTAACAGGCGACAGACTTCCAGGCCGTCGATGTCCGGAAGATTGATGTCCAGCACGATGAGCGCGATGTCTTGCGTGGCGAACGCCAGCGCATCTGTGCCGGTGGCAGCCTCCAGCACCTCGAAACCCGCAGAGCGCAGGATGCGTGAAGTCGCATACAGCGAGGCCGGGTTGTCATCGACGACCAGCAGCTTCTGGTTGCGCATGAAATCGGGCAGTGCCTGGCTCATCGCGGCTCCGCAGCGCTCGTGCTGCCGCTGAAGCGCACGGGAATCTGTACCCAGAAACGCGAGCCTTTGCCGAGGGTGCTCTCGGCACCCACCTCACCGCCCAGCAGACGCGCGAACTTGCGCGCGAGCGAAAGGCCGAGTCCGCTGCCCCGCAGACGACGCTGCAGGCGGGTATCGAGCTGAATGAAGTCAGAGAAGAGAGAGGGCAGGTGTTCGGCGGCGATGCCGATACCGGTATCGGAAACCGAGAACTCGACCATGTCGGGGTTCAGCAGCGTCGCGCGCACGGTGACCTGGCCCTCCGGCGTGAATTTAAGCGCGTTGGAGACAAAGTTGCGCAGAATCTGCGAGAGCTTCTTGTCATCGGTAAATATGCGGGGAATCGCCTTGGGTTCTTCGAAGATCAGTGACACCGAAGAGTTGGCGACGATCGGCCGGAACATGCCGCGCAATGCTGAGAACAGATCCACCATTTCGAACCATTCGGGCGATATGGTGATTCGCCCTGCCTCCATTTTCGCCAGATCGAGCAGGTCATCCACCATTTCCGTCAGCTCCAGCGCGGAGCGCCGTACCAGAACGACCTGCCGCTCCTGCTCAGAGGTCAGTGGACCGTCGAGCCTGGACAACATAATTCCCGTCAGGCTCATGACCGAGGTCAGCGGGGTGCGGAATTCGTGACTCATATAAGACAGGAAGCGGCTTTTCAGCTCCACTGCCTCGCGCAACTGACCGGCACGGTCGTCGAGCTCGGCGTACAGCGCCACGACTCCCTGGTTGGTCTCCTCCAGTTCCGCCCGCAGCGCATCGAGGTCCGCCTGGCAAGTCTCCAGTTGTTGCTGCAGACCGACCGAGTCGGGAGATTTGTCGGACGTTGCCATATGCCTAGTTCACGACTACCACGGTGGCGTCGTCGTGCGCGCGCGCGTGATCGCGGTAGAGCACCGCCGCCACGACGGCAGGATGTCGCGCCCGCAAAGCGGACTTCTCCTTGAGATTCCAGCGCGCCGAGAGACCATCCGAATGCATCACCAACAGGGTATCCTGCTGACGCGCGTATTCGAACTGCTGTAAGCGCGGCATTTGTACGCCTAACGTGCCATTGTGCGAGATCAGGCCCTGCGAGCGGCCTTCCCCGACGAGATATGCAGTGATGTTACCGACGCCGGCGTACGCCAAGCGACCGTCGGCGGTCTCACGCGAAACGGCCACGGCCGCGCCGCGGGTGGCGATGAGATCACGGTGGGTGCGTTGCAGTGCCTCGCGTGGCATGTCGAAGGGAGCTTCGCAGAACCCGCGCTGCGCGCTTTCCGCGGCCAGCGCGGCAAACGTGCCATGACCGAGGCCGTCGATGACCATTACCGCCGTGCACTCGTCGTTGCGCGCCAGCACCCAGCTGTCGCCACAGGCACTCTCGCCCTTGAGCGCCACACTGATTGCGCCGAAGCGCGCGGCCGGCCTCGCGCCGACCCGCGAGAGCACCACGGTGCCTTCGCCGGCGACCGAATGGATGTCAAATTCGACCGACAGACGTCGTACGGCGCCGAGCCCGGTCCCGGCAGTGCCTGCGGTGGAGAAGCCATCGCGCATGCAGCGCTCGACATCCTGCATGCCGCGTCCGCGATCGATCGCGAGCAGTTCTACGACCTCGGAATCATCTTCGGCGGTCAGGGGCTGCAGCAGCAATTCGCCTCCGCCGGCGTGACGCAGCAGATTGGTGGCCAGTTCGGAGGCGGCGAGCGCGACGCGCCCGGCCTGGGTCGCATCCAGCCCGTACATGAGGGCCATGCGTTGCGCGTCGCGCCGCGCTTCACCGATCTGGCTTTCTTCGCAGATCAGGTGCTGCCGCTGTTCGCGCCGACGCTGCAGAACCACGGCTAACCCCAGCGGATGATGGTCACCCGCGTACCGTTGGACGATGACTGGATGTCGAACTCATTGACCAAGCGCCGCGCGCCGGACAGGCCAAGACCCAGGCCGCCGCCGGAAGTCCAGCCGTCGGTCAACGCCAGCTCAATATTGGGAATACCGGGTCCCTCGTCGCTGAAGACCAGCCTGACACCTTTCTTTTGGCTGTCGGACAAGAGCTGCCATTGCATGAGTCCACCGTTACCGTAGATCAGTGTGTTGCGGGCGAGCTCACTGGCCGCAGTGACCATTTTTGTCTGGTCGACCAGCGAGAAACCCACTTCCTGACTCAGCTTGCGCACCAGCTGGCGCGCCATGACGATGTCGTGTTGCGATCTTAAGGGTGCTTCGCCTGCGGAAATTGAGTCCATGAGGCTAACTGTCTGCGGCGGTTTGTCGCAGCAGGGCCATGCCACGATCGACGTTCAGGGCCGTGGCGACCCCCGTCAAAGACAGCCCCAGCTCAACCAGGGTGATGGCAACCGCCGGCTGCATGCCGACCAAAACGGTGCGCGCATCGAGGATCTTTCCCATGTTCGAAATATCGGAAATCATCCTTCCAATGAACGAATCGACCATCTCGAGGGCCGAGATATCGATGAGCACTCCCTTGGCGGAGTGCTTCTGAATCGCCGCGGTGAGGTCGTCCTGGAGTTGCATCGCGAGCTGGTCTTGCATATCGACCTGAATCGTGACCAGCAGGCAACTGCCGATGCGCAGAATCGGTATTCGGTCCACGACTCGTCCTAGCCGCTAACCGTGGCGCCCGTGCGCTTCAGCGCCAGCGCCAGCGCGTCCGCCAGGTTGGCTTTGGTGGTGACGCCCTGCAGGTCAACGCCCAGATGCACGATCGTCTGGGCAATTTGCGGTCGCACACCGCTGATGATGCAGTCTGCTCCCATGAGTCGAATGGCAGTGACGGTCTTGAGTAGGTGCTGTGCCACCAATGTGTCGACGGTTGGTACGCCGGTGATGTCGATGATCGCGATTTCCGAGCCCGTCTCTACGATTTTTTGCAGCAGTGACTCCATGACAATCTGGGTGCGCGCAGAGTCGAGGGTTCCGATCATCGGCAATGCCAGGACTCCTTCCCACAGCTTCACCACGGGCGTGGAGAGCTCCAGCATCTCCTGCTGCTGTCGATTGATCACATCTTCGCGCGCGCGCTGGTAAGTATTTATCGTGATGAGGCCGAGCTCATCCAACAGCTTGGTCGCACTCCATATCGCTTCAGCTAAGGCACCGGCATCTTTGCCGGTCTCCGTTCTGAGTGCCGCGAACAGCGGTTGCTTGAACGAGAAGATAAAGGTCGCCGTCTCACCCGAGTCGAAACCCTGCTGGACGCGCGAGCGCGAAATTCCCTGCAGGAACGCCTGCAGCGATCGGAAGGATTCGCTGCTACGGTCGTCTGGATTGCCAGAGGCCGCAAAGCCCGTCAGCAGTCGCAGAAACTCCTCGGCCTGAGCGTCAAGCTCCTGCGGAGCGATGCGCGCTTTCTTGCCGTCCGTGGCGACTATCCGCAGCCTCTTAAGCCAGTCCGCGAGCAGCTGGTCGTGATGCTTTTTTAGGGTTGTGGCGATTATCACGTCGGTAGCCATCACTCACTCTCCTGGACTGACAAAATCTGCAACATTACAAATGCCCTCATTCGGAAAGAATGGCTATGTGCTGGACTGTTGGGATTAGAACGCCGCGGCCTGGGCTCACTGACGAAGCTGACAACCCCAGCGTCAATCATTGAGATTCTCGATTACGGCTCGCCTTGGCGCACCGCGTTCACAGCATCCGGCTCGATCGAAGGCTCAGCCGCCCGACTGTACGAGGATTGTCCCGAGCGACGGGCTGCAATTCCTCTCAAGTTCCTGTCAGAAGCCGCCTACACGATCGGAGGCTCGATTAGTGAGCCAAGAACTTGAAGGGTTCAGCCTCCACAAACTTACCCGAGACTTCGCCGTCCAGCAGGGGACGTTGACTCAGATCAAGCTTGGCGGGCTTGGAGCCGGGTGCGAGTTTCAGCTTGGCCACGTCTACCCAGAAGATGGTGGGGCTGTACGAGGATTCAAAAAAATAGCGGCGGGCGCCGGTATCGGTTACCGAACGCCAGATCGTTGCTGCGATGTTCGGTCTATTCGGGTCGGCAAGGCCCAGCGGGACCGAGATGGCGCGGATCAGAGAAAACGCGCTGGCGACCGCGAGCCGCGGATCGCTCTCTTTCGGGGCTGCAGCCAACGCCCAGCTCATGCGGACGAAGCGATCCGCCGAGTTGATGGTGCCCGGCAGGAAGTTGAGGCCGTTAATGCCTCTCCAGTAGGTATTGATGGCGAGCTGCTGGTCGAAGCTCGGCGAATTGGTCATGACCGTGTATTTCCGGTCGTGATGAATGATGAGCTTGCCGGCAATGTACTCGAAGATCGCGCTGTCACCGGATGCGTCCGCGAGGGACACATGCCCTCCGGTCTTCTTTCCACCCGGCAGATCAGGCGCCACAATTGCGAAGGGCTCCTTGCTCAGTGCCGTCACAGCCTCGGCAACGGTGCCGTAGTTATCAAGTACGTATTGAGTCCAGGCGCCTGCGGAGATCAACGCTTTGCCCGAGGCGGCCGCATTTCCGTAGTCCGACTCCACCAGGTAAAGGGCGTTGGCCACCAGGCCGGCGTCGTTGATCCCGTCCACCGTCGCGAGGTTGTAAAACGAGGCGATAACCGAGCCGTACTTGGACGTCCATTTGATGGAACGTGGACCTGCGCCGCCCTCACGTGCCATTCCCCGAGGAAATGACCAGAGATCGGTGTGGGGATCTACAGCCCAATCCATGGAACGACCCACGATGTAGTTCTTGGTCGCGGTTTCGTAGACGAAGCGCGTGCACGCTTGGCTCTGAAGACTGGCAAACCCAATCGCCGCCAACACGAGGAGCCCGACTAAGTATCTGTTTTTCATGTGTGTGCCTGGTGGTGTCTAGTCTTGGCGTCCCGTAGGCAAGACGCGATGTTGCGCTAAGTCGCAGATAGTACACGGGGCCACTCGTGTCATCGTAGCTGCCACCCAGTCGCAGGATCTGGACTGGACTTGAGCGTCCAAAAAAAACGACCGATCGCGCTTAGAATGGTGCCCGGCTTTTTGCGCGTGGACCGGTGAATGCCCAGCGGCGGGGGCAAGGTTTTGACACGAGACTGATCTTCGGCCGCCTCTGTCGAGGCCGCTTCTGCTTACCGGCTGCTCAACAATGCGAGAGGCTCGAGATACCAGGCTTCAAAAGCGCCGGTCCCGGGAGCGTCCCAGCCTGAACGACCCACAGCTGCTGAGGGGTCTGCGCAAGAGACCAGGCCGCCGCGCAAACTGATCAGAAAGTGAAGCGGGCACCAATGGTGGGTGCAACATTGTTGTCGTAGAAATAGGGCACGCCGGGTTTATGGGGAATGGCGATCGCCAGACCGCCGCTGACGTTGGAGTACGCAATGCCCGCGTAAGCGTCGAAACGCTTGGTGAAGTGATAGTCCGCGTACAGCGATCCCTCGTTGAGGTAGCCCGCGCAGGAGGAGCGGTAACCGGCTGCGGGTGAGCACTCCGGCGGCAGACGGAAATTGCTTTGCCACTCGCGGTAGAAGGATAAGGTGATGTCAGTCTTGCTGTCGAAAGCATACTTCACGCCCGTCCAGGCGACCTGCACGATCTTGGTCGTATCCAGATTGTTGTCCTCGACGCCGCTCAAGAGATAGCCGCCCTGAGCGGTGGCGCCCACGCCTAGCGGATTCGACGGGTTGACCTGGCGAATATGTTCGTAGCCGGCGTAGAACTTGAACGGGTCCCAGGTGTATTTGGCAGCGGCCATGATGGCGGTGTTGTCGGTCACGATGCCATATTCGGTGTTGGTCGTTCCAATCACGTTGTTGCCGGTGATGGGATTGGTATTGATGCTGTTCGTAGTCGACTGGTACGGCTGCGTCAAACTTTGCGGTCCCAGAAGGGGGTTGACCACGCTGATGGCCTGATAAACCTGTTGGAAGACGACGTCGGCGGAGAATGCGCCAACCACGCCGCCGAGATCGAACCCATAGGCGGTGTTGTGCGCCTCTTCCGGCGTGCAGTTGGCGGCCGTCCACGTCGCCGAAGCGGAGTAGCAGCCGCCGGAACCGTCAGCAAATTTATACATCGCGCCGAAATGAATCGGTCCAAAGGCGAGGCGATATTTCATGGCCTCATCCCAACGGGTGTCCTGGGTGTCGCCGCCACCGGCCATCAGGCCGTTATAGCCAATGAAGGAGAAGGAATAGGCGCCGCCGGCGGGATCGTAAATGAGCATCGCATCGGTACCGAGCGCGCGCTGCCGACCGAAGGTCAGCGTACCGAGCTGCATGGACGATACACCGCCGAAGAATTCGTCGTTGAAGGTCTGGCCGGCGCGTGCACCGTCGCCGACGAACGAGTAGCTGCCGCGGGGCAGGCCCGCGTTGATGGTGTTGGTGGCTGCCATGTTGGCGAGCTGGCCGGATTGTGGATTGATGCCGGTCGTAGCGTTGAACACCACAGCCCAGCCGCGCACAAACTCTTCCCTGCCTTTGATGCCCAAACCAGTCTGCTGCAGGTTGTTCTGCGCGACGACGACGCGCGAGCCGTTGCCGTTGCGGTTAACCAGCGATTCGCCTTCATAGTTGTAGCTGTTTTCCGGCAAACCATGGCTCACCCAGCCCACACCGATGTCGTACGCGCCGAAGATGGTGATGCCATGCCAGGTCAGCGAGCAGTCGGTGTCGGCGAAGTCTTGGAAACTGGTGCAGGCTTTGGGCCCGGAGGGGCCGGCCGTTGCGCCTGCGTCGGCTGGGGCATATTGCGCACTCGCCGGATGATTCAATACAAGAATTGAAGCCAGCGCCGCGAGGGCGCCCCACTGCAGAGAGCGCATATTACTTTCCCCTGGAAGAAGCCGTCACAACAGCGATTGGTTCCGAAGTATTCGAGCGTCGATGGAGCTGGGCGCCGCCGGCGCCACGGTCACGCTTAAATGCGTGACTAAAGCCACGCACGGCGTTTTCACGATGACGCTCCCCACAGTAACCTAGCATCCGTCTCGGTCAGAACGCGTTATATTCCATCATATATAACACGGCCAAGTCGTCAGGCGCAAAGGCTGCGGGAGGGTGAGGGGGATTCTGCCGAGGCGATTGACCTGGACTTGCCCGAACGTTGCAAGGAGAAGTTTCCATGACTGCTCCGGTTGTTCGCTTCCGCATCGATTTCGCGCAGCATTCAAGCCTCGGTCCGGGGAAGATCGCGCTGCTCGAAGCCATTCGGGAAGCCGGTTCTTTATCCAAGGCAGCGCGCCAGATCGGCATGAGCTACCGGCGTGCCTGGCTGCTGGTTGAAAGCCTGAGACAATCCTTCCGTGAGCCTGCGACGCTTGCCAGCACGGGGGGCAGGGATGGAGGCGGCATGCGGGTCACCGAATTTGGCGACGCCTTGATCGAAAGCTATCGCGCGTTGGAACGAGACTTCACCGCTCTGGCGGAGCGGCGTTTCCACCCCATCAATCCGACGATCGTTCGACGCCCCAAGTCGGGCGCCAAAGTATCGATACGCACGAAGCTCGAGTAGGGTGCCGGCATGACCGGCGAGTGCGTTCAGGTCGCAGCCGGGGTTCAGCGCCTCGCCACGAGTGGCTGGTTATTCGATTGTTTGGTGAATAGCCGGAGTGACCCAGCTCCCAGGTTTTATCGGCAGCGCGACGCTGCACCTCCTATACGCATCGGCGCGCCTCGCGAGGTCATCCTTGCGCGTGCCCCCTGGCGCCTGGCGAGCGCGCTTCAGGGTCGCTGCTCATTCCACCAGCCTCCGCCCAGAGCCAGAAACAGCGCAGCGGTATCCGCGAAACGGTTCGCCTGCGCCTGCACCTGGCCGAGTAGCGCCTGCTGATAAACCTGCTCGGCCGTCAGAAGCTGAAGGTAGTTTGCGTACCCTGCCCGCTGTTGCGTTTCAACCAAAGCGAGCGTCGTGTGCGCCGCCTCGACCGCGGCGGCGCTGGCGCGCAGCGCATCGGCGTCATGCTGCAGAGCATTCAGTGTGTCGGCCACGTTCTGAAATGCCGCGAGCACTGCACTTCGATATTGCTCGTTGGCCTGCTCATACGCCGCTCGCGCGGCACGTTCCTTGTGCAGCAGCATTCCGCCCTGAAAAATGGGCTGGGTCACGCCAACGCCGACATCCCAGAATGTATTGGTTCCCGAGAATAGATCCCGCAGTGCGAGCGCCGATTGGCCGATGTCGGCGCTGAGAACAATGTTTGGAAAGCGGTTGGCGACGGCGACACCAATCTGCGCTGAAGCGGCGTGCAGATTCTCTTCGGCCTGACGCACGTCGGGACGTTGTTCAATCAGCTTTGAGGGAAGACTCAGCGGCAGCTCCACCGGGAGCTGCAGGTGTGCGAGGTCGAACTCCTCCGGCGGCCCCTGGCTGGGAAAACTGGCGGACAACGCCGCCAGCAGGTCGCGTTGTTGCGCCAGCTGCTTGCGCAGCTGTGGCAGCGTCGCAGCCACCTGCGCGAGCTGCGCCTCCTGCGCGGCAACATCCAGTCGCGTGGCATATCCCTTGGCTTGTTGCTGGCGCAGTACCGCTAGAGCGCGCATGTTTGAATCAATCAAAGACTGTGTGGCCTGAATTTGGGCCCGCAAGGAAGCCTCCTGGATGGCGCCGGCTACGACATTGGCACTCAGTGCGATTTGCGCAGCTGCCAATTCGAATCGCGTCTGCTGTTCCTGCGCCTGCAGCGCCTCGACGGTACGGCGATTGAGCCCGAATACATCAGGAGCGTAGGCCACGGTCAGTTGCGGCGTGAACAGGCTGTAATAGAAGGCTCCCGAATTCGGAGTGGGAGCGAGCTCCTCGGAGGTTTTGCTGCGACTGGCGGAGAACGCCGCAGTCACGCTCGGGTAGTAGGCACCCCGTTGAGCCAGCACCGTTTCGTGGGCGACCGTCAAGGCGGCGCGCGCAGCCTTGATGTCGTGATTAGCAGCAAGTGCGCGTTCGACCAGGGCGTTCAGCGCCGGAGACTGAAACAGCGTCCACCACTCGGCGCGGATATCCTCGCCGGCAACGAACCGTTGCGCATCCCCAGCGACGACGGTGGGCGTCTCGGCCGTTGTACGCGGCGGGGTCGCCGTGTAATCAGTCACCTCCGGGGCAGCGGGTCTGTGGAAATCCGGGCCGACCGTGCAGCTGCCCACCAGCACTGCTGCCAGGATACCGGCGATCGGCGAGGCGTCTCTGGGCATGTTCATGCGGGCTGCGGCGTGGCATCGTCGCGGGGTACAAACGCCAGGGTCAACGCCGGCACCACCAGCAGCAGCAAAATTGAACCTAGCAGCATGCCCCCGACCACTACCGCCGCGAGCGGGCGCTGCACCTCGCTGCCGATCCCCGTTGAAAGCGCCGCCGGCAAAAGACCGATACCGGCCGAGAGACTCATCATCAGCAGCGGGCGCATGACCGTGTTGGCCGCCTGAAACATGGCCTCCCGCGCCGCGCGGCCGCTCTGGCGCGCCTGGGTGTAGTTACTGATCATGAGAATGCCGATCATCACCGACACTCCGAACAGGGAGACGAAGCCGATCGCGGCGGAGATGCTGAAATGAAGTCCCGAGAGGTAGAGTGCAAAGACGCCGCCGGCGACCACGAACGGCATCCCCAACAGCGCCAGTAGACAGTCGCGTGCCGAGTTGAACAGGGTGTATAGAAGCCCGAGGATCAGCACCAGACTCACCGGGACAATGACGAGCAGGCGCTTCTGCGCTGCTTGCAGCTGCCCGAACTCACCGGCCCAGACGAGCCGATAGCCCGTGGGCAGCTTCACGTTCTTGGCAACGCGTTCCTGCGCCTCGGCGACGGCGCCACCAAGGTCCCGTCCGCGCACGCTAAACTTGACCGGAATGAAGCGCTGATTGCTTTCGTGGTAGATCCACGCAGCTCCGGTGTCCAGGGTGATGCTCGCAAGTTCGCGCAGCGGAATGTAGCGGGTGTCGCCGTCGGCGGTCTGTACCGGGACTCGCAGGTTGCGGATCTGCTCGATGCTGTCGCGCTGCTGCTGCGGGTAGCGCACGGCCAGGTCGAACTGCCGGTCTCCTTCCAGCACGGTGGTAGCGGAGGCGCCGCCTAATGCCGCCTGAATCACGTTATTGACATCGCCAGTATTCAGACCATAGCGAGCAGCGGCTTGGCGGTCGATCTTGATGTCGAGGTTCGGCTGTCCCAACACGGGGAAAACGCCGAGGTCGGTGATGCCGCGGATCTGACTCATTTCCTGGCGGATATCGCTCGCCATCCGCGTCAAGGTTTCCAGGTTCGGTCCGACAATCTTGACCGAATTTGCCGCCTTGACGCCGGAGATGCCTTCCTCAATGTTGTCCTGAATGTATTGCGAGAAGTTGAAGACCACGCCGGGAAGCTCACGCTCGAAGGCTTTGTTCACCTCGTCAGTGAGTTCGTCCTTGCTCACCCCGCGCGGCCACTGCGCCTGAGGCTTCAGCACTGCGAACAATTCGACGTTGGAGAAGGGCGCCGCATCGCTGCCATCATCCGGCCGTCCGTGCTGGGAAAAGACGGTCACGACCTCGGGATAGCGCAGCAGGATCAGACGCATTTTGCGGGCCGCGGCTTCTCCGTCTTCCAGCGACAGGGTCATGGGCATGGAGGCACGGATCCAGAAATTGCCTTCCTCCAGCGCCGGGAGAAATTCGCTCCCCAGCCGCGGCAGGAGCAGGCCCGCGATGCCCAGCACGAGGAGGCCCAGGGCGGCGATCAGCCAGCGATGCGCCAGCGAGAACCGCAGCACCGGACCATACACTGCATGCAGTCCACGGACGATGAACGTCTCAGATTCTGCGACCGTCTCCGGTAACAGTAACGAGCAAAGCACCGGGGTCACCGTGAACGTCGCCAGCAGGGCGCCGGCGAGGGCGTACGCATAGGTGCGTGCCATCGGACCGAAGATGGCGCCCTCGACGCCCTCCATCGTGAACAAGGGCACGAAGGCCGCAACCACGATCAGCGCGGCAAAGAATACCGCCTTGTCGACCTGCACCGCGCTGATGAGGATCAGCCGCAGGCGGTCCGTCCATCCGCGTACCGGTGTTGCATGGTGTGGAGTCGTAGTCGGGTCCGGCCCCCAGAACCCGTCTGTCAGCTGTTGCAGCAGAGCGCGCCGTTGCGGCGCGGGCGCTTGAAAATTCCGAAAGACGTTTTCGACCAGAATCACGGCGGATTCGACGATGATGCCGAAGTCGACCGCCCCCAGGGACAGCAGGTTGGCACTTTCGCCGCGCACCACCAGCACGATGATCGCGAACAGCAGTGCAAAAGGGATGTTGAGTCCGACAATCAGCGCGCTGCGCAGATCCCCGAGGAAGATCCACTGAATGAGGAACACCAGCAGGCAGCCGAGTGCCAGATTGTGGAAGACGGTATGGGTGGTGACCTCCACCAGGGAGCCGCGGTCATAGAAGGGCACGATCCTGACGCCGGGCGGCAGGCTACCGTCACGATTCATGCTGTCGACCGCGGCCTTGACCTGCGGGAGCATGTCCGAGGTCTTCTCATCGCGGCTCATGACTACGATTCCGGAGACTGCGTCATCTTCACGGTCATGGCCCCAGATGCCGAGTCGTGGCACGTAACCGAGTGACACCTTGGCGATGTCTTTGACCTGCACGGGGACGCCGTTGACCTGAGTCAGGACTACATTCTCGACGTCGTCCATGCGCCGGCCCTGCGTGAGATCGTCGTTGCCGCCATCGTCGATCAGGCCGATCCCGCGGATATTGATGGACTGCTGACCGAGGCGAATCTCGCGGCCACCGACATTGAGATTGGCGTTGCCGAGGGCGTTCAGGACCTGCGCCAGGTTCAGGTGATAAGCCTCGAGCGCGCGCGGGCTGACTTCGACCTCGAACTGCTTGGTCGGGCCGCCCCAGCTGTTGATCTGTACGATGCCGGGAATCGTCAGCAGACGGCGGCGCACGATCCAGTCCTGCACGGTGCGCAGATTGGTCAGCCCAAAGTGCGGCGGCCCCACGATCTGGTAGCGATAGATCTCGCCGGTGGTGCTGTTCTGTTGGATCGTCGGGACCACACCTCCGGGAAGATTAACGTTCTGCTGCAGCGCGATGGCCGCCTGGCTGTAGGCGAAATGAAAGTCGACGCCGTACTTGAACAGCACGCGCACGAAGGACAGGCCGTAGAAGGAGGTCGACCGAATGACGTCGATGCCGGGCGTGGTGTACAGGCCGATCTCCATGGGACGGGTGTAATAGCGCTCCATTTCCTCGGCGGACAGACCTGGCGCCTGTGCGGTGACCTCGAGAATGACGGGGGTGGGATTGGGATAGGCCTCGATATTGAGCTGCTGAAAAGCTACGACTCCCGCGCCGATGAACAGCAACAAACTGAACACGACCACCGCACGACGGCTGAGACAGAACGCTATCAGCAGTTTGAACATCAGGTGGCTAGCGGTCTCACCGCACTAATCGCTCGGCGGTGCTTCGAGCAAGTTACTGAGGAATACGCCCCCCTCGACGACCACCAGCTCGCCCGGCTGAAGGCCCTCCAGCACCTGATAGCGTCCAGCTCTTTGCAGACCAAGCTTCACGGGGCGCTGCTGGAAGTGACGATGATCGCGAGTGACCCAGGCGACCATCGTGCCGTCGCCCTCGCGCACGACCGCCGTGGCCGGGACCGCAAGAGAGTCGACCGGTCCACCGATGTGAATCGTGACCTCCGCCAACATGCCAGGGCGCAATTCATCCTTCGGGTCTGCGACCTGCGCGCGCGTGCTCATGCGGTGGGTGTCCGGGTCTAGCGTCGCGTAAATCCGCGCAATCCGACCCGCATACACCTGATCGGGAAAGGGTTTGACCGTCACGCCGACCGCTTGCCCGACTCGCACCAGCGGGCTATCACTCTCAGTGATGTTGGCCACCACCCATTTGACGGACTTGCGCCGCGTCGCGCGCTCGTACTTGCCGGTCGCAACGATCCGCTCGATCTGCGCCTCTGTCTTGCCGAGGGCACGCACCGCATCGCGCGCGGCTTTCAGGGCCGCAGCGGCGGTTTCCTGATCTGCCATTGCCTGCTCCAGATCCTTTTGCGCGATGCCGTTCGCTTCGCCGAGGCTCTGGAGTCGCGCGAGTTCCTTTTGGCTGAGGGTAAAGGTGGCCGCCGCGCCGATGAGAGTCGACTCCGCCTGAACGATCGGCAGGTCCTCGTCGAAGCTCACGCTGCCGACCGCTTCGCGCTCGATGAGGAACGGATAGGGCCCGGCTGGTTCGACTTTTATCGCGTTCTGCTGCGCCTCGCTGAGTTCCACCGCCGGAACAGTTTGCGGTGCAGCGGCCGAAGGTGCGATCGCGACATTCGTCGAGGGGACGTCGGCCTGCTGGCGATCGCATCCGCTCTGAGAAATGGAGGCGATTGCGGTGGCGAGTCCGGCACACGCGAGTTTCATCGCGGGAAATCCGCGGAAATTGCAGCTGCGTCTGCGCATGCCTCTGAGCAATTGTTAACAGCTACGCCAATGCCTGCCGGATGGCTCAGCGCTGGGACCAATCGAAAAAAATGAGGGAGTTAGCCCCTCGCCGCCCGGATTGTAGGAAGAGGTGGCTGCTTTCTAAGATGAACGAAAGATTACCGATTGGTAATGTCTCGTCCGCTGCTCAACTCAGTGAGGATCAACTAGCCAGGGCGGGGAGCGTCAGACGCGCTATCAAGCCCGGTCGGGCGTCGTCCAGTTGCAGAGTGCCGCCATGCAGGCGAGCGATCGCCATGACGCTTGCGAGACCCAGACCCCATCCCGGCACGCTGCGGTCGACTCGGTGGAAGCGGGTACCGACGCGCGCGCGCTCTTCATCCGGGATCCCACGGCCATTGTCGCGCACCGTAATCGCCACAACTGATTCGGCCAGCCGCGTATCCACGTGAATAGCGCCACCGCTGTGGGTGTACTTGATGGCATTATCGAGCAGGTTCGCCATCGCATTCGCCAGCAGATCGCCGTCACCGGCGGTCACGGCATCGCCTTCGAACGCATGGGTGAGCGCGAGGCCCTTGGCCTCGGCGACCGGATCATAGAGTTCGATCACGTTGACGGCGATGGCATTCAGCGAAACCGGTCCGAAGTTTTGCCGCCGGGCACCCGATTCAACTTCAGCGATCTGCAGCAGCTTATCGAACACCACATTCAGATCCTCGATTTCCCGAATGGCGAAGCCAGTCGCCGAGCTGAGTTCCGCACGCGAGTCGAGCTTCTGGGCCTGGTGCAGGCGTGCCAGGATTCGTGACAGTGGCGTACGGATGTTGTGCGCGATTGTGTTGGACACGTGGCGAACACCTTCCATCAGCGCATGGATACGATCGAGCATGGCGTTGATGTCGCGGCTCAAACGCGCGAACTCGTCCTCCTGCTGCGACACCGGCACCCGTTGCCCCAGGTCACCGCGCTCGATCTGCAGCGCAGTTTGACGAATCGCGCCGATGCGCCGTTCCAATTGATGGCGGAATACCAGCGCACCGGCCACCGCCATCAGGATGGCGATTGCGGCGCCGAACAGGCAGGCGCGGCGGATCGAGCGTTGCAGCTCGTATTGATCGCGCATGTCGCGGCCCACGACCAGGGTTCCGCCATTCGTCAGGCGCGTGACGCGAATCCGGCTTTGCGAGGGCCGTCCGGCGCGCACGACGCGCCGCTCCACGATCGCACTCGCCGCCATCGGGTTGTTGGCGAGCGGCTCGAGATTGCCTACCAGCTTGTGGCCATTGGGATCCACGAGCAGATAGATCTCGGTGTCCGAATCGATCCCATCGCCGAGCAACTCATTGATGCGCGTCGCCAGCGCGGCGGACCCGTTCTGTGTGAAGTAGCTCACCAGATGGTCTGTAGAGGTGTCAATCTGGTGGTCGATCTGGTGCTGCCACACCCCGACGGTCTCCTGGTAGAAGACACCTACCAATACGCCCATCGTCAGCAAGACCAGCGCGCCGTAAATGAGGGCCTGCCGGAAAGCGATGGAACCCCACCACTTGGCCAGCGCGAACATCACGAACGAGCGTCATCCGCGGCGACGGTCGCCGCCGCGGAGATCATGTAGCCAACACCGCGGACCGTGTGCAGCAGGGGTGTGTCGGCGTCCTTATCGATCTTGTTGCGCAAACGACTGATGTGCACGTCAATGACGTTGGTTTGCGGGTCGAAGCGATAGTCCCACACCGCCTCCAGCAGCATGGTGCGAGTCACTGGCTGGCCCTGGTGCATCATCAGGTACGCCAGGAGCCGGAACTCGCGCGGCTGCAAGGGTATCGGCTTGCCCGAGCGCTCGACACTGCGCGCGATGAGGTCGACGCGCATATCGGCAATGCGCATTTCACGGACGTCTTGGCCGTTCTCTGCTCGCCGCAGCAGTGCTTCGATTCGCGCAGCGAATTCCGAGAACGCGAAGGGCTTGGTCAGGTAGTCATCGCAACCGGCCTTGAGACCGCGCACCCGCTCGTCGGTGGCCGCCAGGGCGCTCAGGACCAGCACGGGAGTGTTTTTGCCCAAACCCCGCAGCGTCTTGAGGATGGAGAGTCCGTCGACATCATTCGGCAACATCCGATCGAGCACGATGACGTCCCACGTCTCGCGTGTCGCCCGCTCGAGTGCCTCAACGCCATCGCGGGCCACGGTAGCCAGCCAACCGAGCTCCCGCAGACCTTCGGCGATGTAGCGCGCGTTGTCAGCGTCATCTTCGATGATGAGGCAGCGGGGCATGTGCAGAGCTTAGGGTCCGGTGTGAGCGAGCGATGGTAGCGTGGGGGCTTCGCACCTCCAATGGCGAGGTCACCGTCATCGCCTTGGCGAGGCGAAATGCTTGATTTACCGGGCCCTCGATGCGCAAGCCTCGCTGCGTACTGTGCGGCGAGTGAGCAGGCTACGCAAGAGACCTGATCAGCAGCACCGACAAAAACCGTAGCATATAGTAGAATCTACTTACGATGTAGTAGATGTCGATGACACCGCGAAAAGGGTGGTGCGCGGTGAGCGCTTTGGCGAGTCTGCAAACTAAAGCAATGGAGAAATGATGCCTTCGAGCGTAGGTCTTCGCGCGGCGTTGCTTGCTGCTGGCTTGGCAGCGGTTACTACTACTCTTCACATGCCGACCACCGTCGCGGCGGCGCAAGCACCCGGCAGCACGCCGACCGCGCCCGTAAGAGATGGTTCGCACGACTTCGATTTCATCTACGGCAAGTGGCGGATGCCCAATCATCGCCTGAAGAACCGCCTGGTGGGCTCTCGTGAGTGGGCGGATTTTGTGACCTGCGATGAGGGCGGTCCTCTGCCTGGAGGCATCGGCGATACCGACTATTGGAAGGCCAGCTATTGGAAGGATTTCGTTGGCGTGACGGTTCGCACCTATGACCCCAAGACGGGTCTGTGGCGCATTTACTGGGTCGATAACAAATTTTCGGCAGGCGTCATTGACCCGCCGGTAGTGGGCAAGTTTGTCGGCAATGTCGGAATCTTCGAAGGGCGGGATACCTATAACGGCACGCCGGTGCTGGTGCGTTTCACTTGGACCGTCAACCCTACGGCCGCGCAGACTGGCGCAGATTGGGAGCGGGCCGCGAACCCCAAGGGCGCTCGCGTCGTCGCAAAGTGGCAGCAGGCGTTCTCGGCAGACGGCGGCACGACCTGGGAAACCAATTGGTATAACGAATTCATCCAGGACGATCACTGCACGCCCACGCCGTGAGTCCGAGGACGTGCGCCCGCTGGGAGTTTCTCCTGCGCGTCGCGTGATTTTTGCCGCAGCTGACCCCTAGGCTTAGAACGACGCCCGGGTCGGGAGATCGATCTCAAGACAAATCCAGTTCTCCGTGTGCCCGGAGCCATTCAGGCGCCGATAGACAGGAGGAACCCGAGACGTTTTGGACCATCGGCCGGCGTGACGCCCAGGACCCCAGGGTCACCCTCTGCTGTCGACACGCGTGGCCGCCATCATTCTTCATGTGAGACTATGTCCGTTCCGGGGAGGAGCCTTGCATAGACCATGCTGAAAGCGCACCAGCAGTGAGAGTTCTGTCCGGCGCGGCGACCGCGCTCTTAGTCGCAAGTCGGATCGCGCTCGCCGACCAGGTCTCGCCGGCTGCCGCAGCGTCACTTGCGACAGTGACCGTCACAGCGACCCGTATCGCCACTAACGCCTTCGACGTCCCGGCGGCGATCTCCAGCGTGCCGGTACAGCAACTGACCAGCGATGCCCTTGGAATCAACCTGTCGGACGACATGAGCACGGTGCCGGGACTGCTCGCGCGCAATCGCAACAACTACGCGCAGGATCAGCAGATCTCAATTCGCGGCATCGGCGCCAACTCCACGTTCGGCATCCGCGGCGTCCGCATCTATCAGGATGGTATCCCGGCCACCGGCGCTGACGGGCAGGGCCAGGTCTCGCAGTTCAATCTGGATTCGGCGGCGCGCGTGGAGGTGCTGCGTGGGCCATTCTCGGCGCTCTATGGCAACTCCTCCGGCGGTGTCATCCAGATATTCACCGCCGACGGTGTGCAGCCGGATCAGGTGCGCGCTGCGGCGGCCTACGGCAGCTTCGATGTTTGGCGCGCCGGACTGGATGCGTCTGGAGCCGCCGGCGATTTCAGTTACAACGCCGCGTTCACGCATTTTTCAGTCGATGGCTACCGTCCGCACAGCGCCGCCGACAACGAGTCCTTCAACGCCAAGCTCGGCTATCAAGCCGACGAGCGCAATCACCTGGCGCTGGTCCTGAACGTCATCTCGCGTCCGGACGCACAGGATCCCCTTGGGCTGACCCCGGCGCAGTTCGCCGCCGCACCCAACCAGGCGGCCCCGGCGGCGCTGCTCTATGACACGCGCAAGAGCCTGCAGCAGCAGCAGGCGGGCCTGATCTGGGACTTTGACCTGACTCCAAGCCAGTCTTTGCAGCTCATGGGCTACTACGGACACCGCAGTGTGCTGCAGTTCCTGGCGATTCCGATTGTCGCGCAGCTGCCGCCGACGAGTTCCGGTGCGGTGGTAGACCTGGATCGGGAGTTCGGCGGCACCGACGCGCGCTGGTCGTGGCAGACCGAGCTGGCAGGACGACCGTTCTCCTGGGTGCTGGGAGTGAGCTACGACCGGCAGAACGAGCTGCGCCGCGGCTACGACAACTTCGTGGGCTCCACGCTCGGAGTCGAGGGCGAATTGCGCCGCAACGAGAACGACATCACCTATGACATCGACGAGTACTCGCAGGTCACCTGGGACTTTGCGCCGCTGTGGTCGCTGATGCTCGGTCTGCGCAACAGCGATGTGAACTTCAGCGTCCAGGACCACTTCATTACGCCGGTGAACGGCGATGACAGCGGCAGTGTCACATACACTGCCGGTACGCCAGTGGCCGGCATCACTTTCAAGGTGCTCCCATGGATGCATCTGTACGCCTCCTGGGGACGTGGCTTTCAGACTCCGCTCGGCTCGGAACTCGCTTACCGCCCCGATGGCGAGGCAGGTCCGAATTTCAGTCTGCAGCCTGCGCGCAGTGCCAACAGCGAATTCGGCGCGAAATTCCAGCTGCTGCCCTCTTTTACCGCCGAAGCCACCATCTTTAATACCGACACCGACAACGAGATCGTCGTCGATACGAACCTGGGTGGCCGCTCGACCTACCAGAACAGCGGGCGCACCAAGCGACGCGGCGCCGAGGCCGGGCTCGATTGGCGTTTCGCTTCCCCGTGGCACCTGCAGCTCGCCTACACCTACGTCGAAGCCACCTACACGGATGCCTACCACACCTGCACGGCCGCGCCCTGCGCGGCGGCGAACGTGCTCGTGCCGGCGGGCAACCGTCTGCCCGGCGTGCCCAAGAACAACGTTTTCGGCGCATTGCGGTTCGGCGATGAGTTCGGACCGTTTGCGGCGGCCGAGGCCCAATACGTGAGCACCGTGGCCGTCAACGACATCAACAGCGTGTTCGCGCCCGGCTACCCGCTCTTTGGGGTGAGTGGCGGTTATGCCTCACGCTGGCCGAGTGGCAACTGGAACCTGTTCGTGCGCATCAACAACCTCTTGAACCGCCACTATGTCGGCTCGGTGATCGTCGACGACTCCAATAGTCGCTACTTCGAGACGGCCGCGCCCTTCAACATCCTGGTCGGCGGATCCGTGAGCTGGCATTAGGCAGGCGCGACGAGGCCGAAGTTTCCTCCCCAGGATCGCATGGGGCGTTCCGCGAGATGCGGCCCACGCCGCGAATCCGGCTAAACGCAGTAAATCAGGAACGGCTCAGCGATACCTGAGTGGGCCCCATAAGGGAAAAGTAACCGTCCGCCGCGGGATGAAGCCGCGGCACGTCGCAGGCCCTCGGCGCGCACCGGGCACATTTCCGCTCAGTGGTACGACAACCGCAGAATGGCTTCGGGAAGTCGCGCCCCCTGAACCGAAATCTTCGCGGTCGAGTCGGCGATCTCCCCAAGATCCTCAGCTGTGAGCACAATGTCCGCGGCGCCGAGATTCTCCTCGATGCGTTCCAGCCTGCGCGTCCCCGGGATGGGCACGATCCACGGCTTTTGTGCTAGCAGCCATGCGAGTGCAATCTGCGCCGGCGTCACCTGCTTACGCGTGGCAATGCGATTCAGCAGGTCAACGAGTGCCTGGTTGGCGTGTCTCGCTTCCGGCGAAAAACGCGGAAAGTGAGTGCGCATATCGGCGCTATCGAGTTGCGTCGTCGGGCCGATCTTGCCGGCCAGAAATCCCTGACCCAGCGGGCTCCAAGGCACGAATCCGATGCCGAGTTCTTCGCAGAGCGGCAGAATCTCCGGCTCCGGCTCTCTCGTCCAGAGCGAATATTCGCTCTGGATAGCGGTGACCGGCTGCACCGCATGGGCGCGACGAATCGTCGCCGCCGCCGCCTCCGACATGCCAAAGTGCTTGACCTTGCCGGCGCTGATAAGGTCTTTTACCGTGCCGGCGACATCCTCAATGGGCACGCTCGGGTCGACGCGGTGTTGGTAAAGCAAGTCGATGGTTGCCACCTTGAGGCGTTTCAGCATTCCATCGACCGCCTGGCGAATGTGATCGGGCTTGCTGTTAACAGTGAGATGCCCACTCCTGGCAGAATCAATGTTGAAGCCGAATTTGCTGGCGATCACCACGGCATCGCGTACCGGCGCCAGCGCCTCCCCCACGAGTTCCTCGTTGGTGAGCGGTCCATACACCTCTGCCGTGTCAAAAAAGGTCACCCCGCGTTCGTGCGCGCCGCGAATAATCCGGATCGCTTCTGCCCGAGCGGGCGAGGATCCGTAGGTCGAGGCGAAGCTCATGGTGCCGTATCCAATCGCGGATACTTCAAGCGCACCAAGTTTTCGGGTTTCCATCGCAGCCTCCAGCTTACAGAGAAAGTTTGACGGTCAGCAGGTCAACTCGGCTCTTCGGTACGCGCCTGGTCTCGCAAACGCTCCAGATCGTGTCGATAGGCATCACCGTCACCGTAATCGACAAAGTCGCCGTAGCGCGGGTGTACTCCGAGCACCCGGCGCGCGTGCTTGATAGGACACCAGTACTCTTCGGTCCGTGAAGCGATCTCGCGAACGTATGCCAGCAGACCGTTCGCGTAAGCACAGTAGGCGCAGTTGATCTTCTCAATGATGTTCAGGTATGCCAGGTGCTCGCGGTCGAAAGCGAAATAATCGCTGCGGCGAACGCGCGGGATTCCATAAACCGGGAAGCACACCGCCTGGTACACGGCCACAAACAGGTCGAGCAGTAGGAGCGGAACGATGAGTGCGTAGATCGCCGGCGCCGTCAAGATCATGGCGAGGCGTGAACCGAAAATATAGCTCAGCAACCGTGCCTTAAGGAGACGGTGCCGCGCAATCACCGCCTGTTCAAAGTGAACCACTCCGTCCAGCACCTTATAGTTAAGTTCGATGCGTCTCTTTGCCAGGGCCACTTCGAGCTGTCGTTCGAGAGTGCGAATGGATCCCGCCAGCTGAGAGATTTCATCTCGGACGCTCTCGGTCATTAGGCAGTCTCCTGTGGTGGCGTGGAGGTGTGAGCAGCCTCATCGCGGGCCTCAGCTTATCTGAATCTTGCATTTGCTCGGACCCAGACGCCCCGTTTGGCTCACCCCATGGATTGACTAATGATTTCAATGCCAGAGGCGAGATCAAGGGCTTCCGGGACGACCTACGAGTCGCGTTGGACGGGTTAAGATTTGTTCCAGCGCGGGAGGATTGATGTGGAAGCGGGCGGCAATCTACGGCGCCTTTCTGGCGGCCGGAACCTGGGGCTTGCAGTGGCTGGACTACCAGCGCCTGGTACGGGTGCATTCGGGCGATATTTACATCTTCCTGATTGCAACGGCTTTTCTGGCACTGGGGTTGTTCGTCGGGGCGCGCGCCGTGGGTTCGACCCGGCCCACCCGTTTTGACGGCAATCCGAAAGCCCGGGCGACGCTCGGCATCACTGCCAGCGAGATGACGGTGCTGCTGGAGATCGCGGCCGGACGCTCCAACAAGGAAATTGCCGCGCGTCTTAAGATTTCGCCGAACACCGTTAAGACGCACACGGCGCGGCTGTTCGAGAAGCTGGACGCCAAGCGGCGCACCGAAGCGGTGAAAAAGGCACGTGAATTGGGCATCGTGTCCTGAACCCGCCAGGCAAGTGGGTGATTTCAGGCCAATCACCCTTTTGTACGATGGCTTTGCACCGCTGCATCGGGCTCGATGGCGGCCCGTCAATTCATTCCGGGAGAGATCGATGCTCAGGAAGATGCTGATCTATGGTGTGGCTGCCGGACTGCTCGCCGGCGTGCCGTTGTCTTGCGTCACTGTGTCGATGAGCGGCCAGACCATGATGCGTTACGGCATGGCGGTCGGCTACCTGATCATGCTGATCGCGCTGAGCACCGTTTTCGTGGCCATCAAGCGCCATCGCGACGCGGATCTGGGCGGCGTTATCAAATTCTGGCCGGCCTTTGCCCTGGGGTTGGGCATCAGCTTTATCGCGGGGGTGCTGTACGTGCTGTCGTGGGAGGCGGCGGTGGCTCTCACGCACTTGGATTTCGCCAGCAGTTACTCCAAGGCCATGATCGCGCAGCAGCAGGCTAAAGGTATCAGTGCCGAGGCCCTCGCAAAGTTAACCGCGCAAATGGAGCAATTCAAAATTCAATACGCGAATCCGCTGTACCGACTGCCGATGACTTTCGCGGAAATTTTCCCGGTCGGCGTGCTGGTATCGTTGGTATCGGCCGGGCTGCTGCGCAACAGCCGGTTCTTACCGGCGCGAATGACGGGCTCCTCCCTGTCGGCTGAACAGCGCGTTTGAACGTCGCGGCCGGGGTCCATTCGTTGCAACGGTCTGCAGCGTCGGTGAGCGCAGTGAAAGCGCCGCCACCCATTTAGAACAACGCCTAGAAACCCCGCTTCTGCCCCTCGGGAACGGCCGCGCGCAAGGTGCGGCCGCAGACCTCAACAAAGCAGCTCGGTCTGGCTTGAAGCACCCGCGGGCGCTGTCTCAGGAAGCGGATGTCGCGTGAGGGAGACAGGCTGCGGGCCACCAAGGACGGTTGCGCTCAAGTCGCAGCGGGAGATTCAACGAAGCATCACCAGTCTGCAATGTGCGCCGGCATAACATGCCGGCGCGGCGCAGGGCGCCTTTCCATCATTGACAGGGAGACACCATGAGAGTTTATGCAAGTGTTCGTCAGACACTGCGTGGCCTGAGCGCGACGGCGCTGTCGCTGGCCATGATCCAGATGTCCATCGGTCCCGCGCTGGCTACCGCCGCGCAGAATTCCAACGATTTGCCGAGCCCAGGCACACTGGGCAATCCGCAGTCGCCGATCAAGCATGTCATCGTGATCATCGGCGAGAACCGCAGCTTCGACCACGTATTCGCCACCTACCAGCCGACAGCCATCAACGGTCGCCCGCAGGAGGTTTTAAACCTGCTGAGCGAGGGCATCGTCAGTCTGCGAGGCACCACTGCAGTACCAGGCCCCAACTGGCACCGGGCGGTGCAGAAGCAAGTGTCCTCTCAAGTGTCCCAGGGATCGGAGTTCCTGCTGAGCCCAGCGTCCACTGACTACAACAACCTACCCAATCCGCTGGCCGGCGGCCCGTCGGGCCAGTTCGCAAACCTGACTGGCTTCTGCACCAGCCTCGCGCAGTGCACCGCGCTCGCTGAAGAGGTCGAAACCGGACTCCCCAATACCGCTTATTACGAATCGCTCGCTTCCGGCGGCACCGGCCTGACGGCGGGTACGCCAGACCTGCGCATCCAGTGGGCGAGTGGCAGCGTGCAGGACAACAACCTGCTGCCCGGTCCCTTCCAGCTGACCAGTGCGACTCTGCCGTACACCGCCTACGCCGCGAGCCCGGTGCATCGCTTCTACCAGATGCAGCAGCAGCTCAACTGCCAGCCCCACGAGTGGAACTGGCTCAACCCCTCAGGTTGCGATGGCAAGCTGTTTGCGTGGGTCGAGACCACGTTTGGCGCGGGTTCCAACGGTGACCTGCCGGGCTTCACCGGCACGCCCGGCACGAGCGACTACGCTCAGACGGGTACCTTCGCCACCAACTACACCACCGGTGAAACCCCGGCCCCGGTCACGACCGGTGAGGGCGCCACCGCCCTGGGTTTCTATAACGTCCAGCAGGGTGATGCCCCGTACTTCAAGCAACTCGCGGACGCTTACGCCATGAGTGACAACTTCCATCAGTCATTCCAGGGTGGCACCGGTGCCAACCACATCATGTTGGGGCACGGCGATGCGCTCTATTTCCAGGATCAAAACGGTAACGCGGTCGCGCCGCCAAATCCGCTCAGCAACCCGCAGGGCGCTCTCAGCGAGGTCGAGAACCCCAATCCCAATCCGGCTGCAGTCGCACTCGGCAGCAATAACTGGTACACCCAGGACGGCTATGGCGCCTTCGACAAGGCAGGCAGTGACTACCACGGCGGCGGAACCTACAGCGATTGCTCGGACTCCGCTCAGCCCGGCGTCGGACCGGTGCTGGGACTCATCCGCAGCCTGGGAGTCGCTTCCCGCTGCGAACCGGGCCATTACTACCTGCTGAATAACTACAATCCCGGTTACGAGCCGCAGCTGAGCAACGAAGACGCCAGTAGCTTTAACGGCATCTGGCAGGACGCCTACTATCAGGATTACGCCGTCGGTGATGGCGCCACCGCGTTCACCATCCCGCCGAACCGCAATGGCAACGGCAAGGACCCCTCCAAGACCAACAGCATCGGCGACACGCTCAACAACGCCGGCATTTCCTGGAAGTACTACGGCGATCAGTTGAATGTGTTCCACACCGACCCCCATGTGACGAACAGCCCCGCCAAAGGCCAGCTACCGGATGATTACTGCCAGATCTGCAACCCGTTCCAGTATGACCAGTCGATCATGGAAAGCGCGGATGTGAACAAGCACATCCAGGACAGCACCAGCCTGTATGCAGACATCAGAAGCGGTAGCAACCTGCCGGCGGTGTCGTTTGTGAAGCCCAGCGGCCTGGTGGATGGCCACCCGGCTTCCTCGAAGCTGGATCTGTTCGAAGGCTTCGCGAAAAAGATCGTGGACGAAGTGCAGAACTCGGCCTATGCCAACGACACCGTCATTTTCATCACCTTCGATGAAGGCGGCGGCTATTACGACTCAGGCTATGTACAGCCGGTGGACTTCTTCGGGGACGGCACGCGCATTCCCCTGATGGTGGTGGCACCGAAGCAGTACCTGAAGGGGGCCGGCTACATCTCGCACCAGTACGCCGATCACGTCTCGATCCTGAAGTTCATTGAGCGCAACTGGCGGCTGCCAACGGTGACAGCGCGCAGCCGCGACAACCTGCCGAATCCGCAGCAGTTGCCCGTCGCGCGCGACTTCTTCCGCTTCGTGGATAGCGCCGGCTATGTGCCGTACGTGAACGGCGTGCCTGGCAAGGCGGCGCTGGATGACCTGTGGGATTTCTTCAACTTCCCATCCTCACATAGCCACTAGTAGCTATACGCGACAGTTCGTCCTCGAGAGCTGGGGCCGCCGCAAGGCGGCCCCTTTTGTTGGCGGAGCGAATCCCGGCCCATATTTGAGGCGCGCTGCGCCGCGCGGTCAGTCTTGCTGCCGAAGCGTCGCGACCCTCGCTGGGGTGGCGTTCGAGGGTCGCGATCCGAATCTCGCCGTGACGTAGTTTGCCACCGCGGCAACCTCTGCGTCGGAGTACGCCGCGCCGAAGCTCGGCATGTAGGGGCGCCCTGAATCCCAGCTGCCCGAGCCATGCAGGATGATCTGCAGTACGTTCGTTGCGGAGGCATCATTGACCGAGCGGGCGCCAGTGAGCTGCGCCGCGTTGATGATATTGCCGGCGCCGCTCCAGGCATGACAGCTGGCACAGTTGCCTTCAAACATGCGCATTCCCTTGGCATTGTCGATCCGCGCGAGCTGTGGCGAATCTGGCGCAGGCCCTGCTGGGCTCGGCAGCGCATTGTTGTGGATCGGGTTGACTGAGCGCACATAAGCGACGATCGCCGCGATGTCCGAGGCGGTCAGCGTCGAGAGGCTTAGGTCCACCGCCTCTCCCATGGGTCCGGAGGCAGCGCCCCTCCCGTGTGCGTGTCCGTTCTGCAGATACTCGGCTAATTCCTCGGCCGACCAGCTGCCGATGCCACTGCTGGGATCACTGGTAATGTTGTAGGCGCTCCAGCCTTCGGCTGCGCCGCCGGCGAACTTCTGTCGCTGATTCATTGCCTGAAACAGATTGCGTGGCGTGTGGCACTCGCCGCAATGGCCGGCGGCCTCGGCCAAATAAGCCCCGCGGTTCCACTGCGGACTTTCTTCCGGGACCGGCCGGAAGCGCTGATCCCGATTGAAGAACGCGGACCAGAAAACCATCAGCCAGCGCTGATTGAACGGGAAGGAGAAGGTATTGGGTTTGTTCTCCTGTCTCACTGGCTTGACTGAGAACAGATACGCCTTGAGGGCGAGAACATCCGTGTCGGTCAACATGGTGTAAGACGCGTAAGGAAACGCAGGATAGAGCCGCGTTCCGTCCGCCGAGATGCCCTTGTGCACGGCTCTCACGAACTGTGCATCCGTCCACCTGCCGATGCCGGTGTCCGGATCCGGAGTGATGTTCGGGGTGTAGATGGTCCCGAAGGGCAACACGAATGGCCTGCCACCGGCCCATGGCTCGCCGCCCTTGGCGGTGTGACAGGACTCGCAGTCGGCCATGCGCGTGATGTATTCGCCGCGCTTCACCGGATCCGCCTGCGCGAGCTCGGTGGGAGTACCCGTCGGCGAGGGACCCGTATAGGCGGAAAGATCAACCGGGTGACCGCCTGCAAAGGCGTAGGGGCCCGGCTGAACGATCTGGTAGACCGCGAATAACCCGGCGAGCACTACGATCCCGATGACGACCCAGAGGAGCCGGCGCTTTTGCATCAGCTTTTCCTCGCGAGCAACTTCGGATTAATCGGCATGCGGGTGATCCGCACTCCGGTTGCGGCGAACACGGCGTTAGCGACTGCGGGCTGGACGATGACAGTGCCCGGCTCGCCAATCCCGCCGGAGTCCTCGGTGCTCGGCACGATGTACGCCTCAATCACCGGCATCTCATCGATCCGCAGGATCCGATAGTTGTTGAAGTTGGCTTGCTCGACCTTGCCGCCACTGAAGGTGATTTGGTTGTGCAACACAGCCGTAATGCCGAAAACCACGCCACCCTGGATCTGAGCCACCAGCGTATCGGGGTTGACCACCCGGCCGCAGTCGGCGACGACGACGACGCGGGTGACGCGTACATCGCCCGCATCGCTGACCGCGACGTCGACGATACAGGCCAGATTGCTCCAGAAACAGGAGAGGAGCGCGAATCCGCGGCCGACACGCGTCCCAAAATGCGAGGCAGGCGCGGGACTTCCCCAGCCGGCTTTCTGGGCAACGAGGTTCAGTACACCCAAGGCGCGTGGAGATTTCGCGAGCAGGCCACGGCGAAACTCCAGCGGGTCCGCGCGGGTCTGGTGCGCGATGCTGTCGAGGAAGCACTCGGTGGATCCGACGCTGCTGTTCGGGCCCACTCCGCGCCAGAAGGCCGGTACCATCGGCATCTCGTGCCGGATGTACTCGACGAGAATGGCGCCGAAGTCGTAGGCCTGATTGACCGCACCGTCAACCGCATCGACGTCCAGTCCGTTCTTGAAAGCAGGCGGTAGCCAGTGCGCCATCACCGAGCCACCGGTGATGCGGTGATGCCAGGCAGTGATCCTGCCGTTCTCCACCCGTGCTTGCAGCCGATCGTGGTACATCGGTCGATAGCGTTGTTGCGTGATGTCTTCCTCGCGGCTCCACACCACTTTTACCGGGCCTTCGACGTGCTGCGCGATGCGCACTGCCTTGCCGACGCCGTCGACCTCGAGCCGGCGCCCGAAGCCACCGCCGATGATATGGTTGTTGATCGTGACTTTGGCCGGCTCGATGCCGAGCACCTGCGCGGCGATGTTTTGCGCATATCCGGGCACCTGCGTGCCCACCCATACCTCGCACAAGCCGTCGTGCACATGCACGGTGCAATTCATTGGCTCCATGGCGGCGTGGGCGAGGAATGGGAACTCGAACGTCGCCTCGAAAACCGTGCCCTGCTTCAGCGCGGCAACGGCATCGCCAACCTTCTGCGCGAGTACGCCGGCGCCGAGAGAGGCCTGCTCGATTTCTTGCCAGAGCTGTGCCTGGTCGAGGTTGGCATTGGCGCCCGGTGACCACTCGATCTGGAGTGCGCGCATTCCTTGGAGCGCGGCCCACATGTGATCGCCCACCACGGCGACGAGGTCATCGAGCACGACCACCTGGCGTACACCGGGCACGGCGAGGGCGGCAGTCTGCTCGACCTTTCGAACCTTGCCGTCGATCACCGGTGAGCCCCGCAGTGTGGCGACTTTCATGCCCGGACGAATGACATCAATCCCGTACACGGTCTTGCCGACGGCCTTGTCGGCGGTATCAATTCGCCGGGCGGGGGTGCCGATCAAGCGGAAGAGGCCTGGGTCCTTGAGTTTCACCTCGGCGGGAGGTTTCAGGGTTGCCGCGCGGGCGGCGACCTGTCCGTAGCGCAGCGTCCGCCCGGATGCCTTGTGAGAGATCACTCCGCGCTCCGTGGTGAGCGTCGACGGGTCGACCCCCCAGGTGGCCGCCGCCGCCTGTATGAGCATCGCGCGCGCGGTCGCGCCAGCGCGTCGCAGCGGCATGAACCACACTTTGATCGTGGTCGATCCGCCGGTCGCCTGCACGACAAAGATCGCGTTGCCGTAGTTCTTCTGGTCGGGCGGAGCGTGCGCTGCGACCACCTGGTCCAGGCCCACATCGAGCTCTTCGGCGAGGCACATCGCCTGAGCGGTGTAGACACCCTGGCCCATCTCGACGGCGGGCATGATGAAGGTCACGCGATCGTCGGGGGCGATGTCGATGAAGGCGTTCATCCGCGCCCCCGCAGGCGTCGGCTCATCGGCCCGCGCGAGGCCAAATTCGATTCCGATCAGGAGGCCACCAGATATGGCCAGGCCTGCGCTCACGACCTCCCGGCGGGTCAGGGACAGGACACTTTGGTTCGGTTTACGCTCCGGCAGCACGCTTGATGCCCTCCCGTATCCGCACATAGGTGCCGCAACGGCAGATATTCCCCGCCATGGCGGCATCGATGTCTGCATCGTCGGGCTTTGGATTGTGTGCCAGCAGAGCTGCGGCCGACATGATCTGTCCCGGCTGGCAGTATCCACATTGAATGACTTCCAGATCGAGCCAGGCCTTCTGGATTTTGGCGCCGGCGGCGGTCTGACCCACAGCCTCAATCGTCGTGATGGACCGATCCCCGATCGCACTCACCGGTAGCTGACAGGAGCGGATTGCAACCCCGTCGAGATGCACCGTGCAGGCGCCGCATTGCGCGATGCCACAACCAAATTTGGTGCCGGTCATTCCGAGCACATCGCGCAGAACCCACAGCAGGGGCATCTCGTCCGGGACGTCGATGCTGTGTTGTTCGCCGTTAATCGTCAGGCTTCTCATGTGCGCTGCACCTGCCAGTTCGCCGGAAAATAGGCGGATGATCGCACCGACGCATTAGGCGGCAGCAAGCACGCGCGGGCAGCACCTGGATCCGGCGAACCGTGAAATGCGACGTTGACCGCCACGCATCCGATCCTAACGCCTACGGCGCCTGGTTCCTAGGGACTCCGACCGCAGCCTTGTCGGTTTCTGACAGTGGCCAAGAAGCGTTAAAGGCGCTATTCATTGAAGGTCGGGGTCCTAGAGTCGTCGTGAGCCCGCGCATGGGCTGGCGATACAATATCGGTGTGGTGCCAGCCCGTACGGGTTTAACCACCGGAAGAACTCGAAGCGATGTTTGCGTGGGGGAGATCGGCATTATTCACTGGAATTGGAACACCCTCTTCGAGTTCGCGTGGCGCATTCTGGTGTTCGTGGTGGCGATCGCGATCATCCTGATCGTGTCGCTCAACTGGAACCGCTGGGAGGGCGGTGTGGGCTGGCAACGGACCAACGATGCCTATCTGCAGGCGGACTTGACGCCCATCGTCGCCAAGGTCGGTGGATATCTGCGTGAGCTGCCGATCCAGGACTTCCAGCGGGTACATTCGGATCAGGTTCTGGCGCAGATCGTGGACGATGACTATCGGGCGGCGGTTGCCCAGGCGGAAGCGAACCTGGCTGCCGCGCACGCACAAGCCGCGACCTTGGGGGCACAGCGCGAGCTGCAGCTGGCCAATATTCAGGCGGCCCGCGCCGTGGTGGCTTCCACGCAGGCGGCAAACACTCAAAACGGACGTGATCGGGCCCGGCAGCGTTCGTTGCTCGAGACCGGATCCTCGTCCGTCGAGGCGCGCGAGAGGCTCGAGACCCAGCAGGCACAGCTTGCGGCGCAACTGGCACAAAACCAGGCGCAGGCGCGCGCCGCGGAGCGCCAGCTTGCAGTGCTGGACGGACAGATCGAGCAGAGCAAGGCTGCGATCGAGGCCGCCCGTGCGGCGCTCGTGACCGCGAAGCTGAATCTCTCCTATACCCGCATCAGCGCGCCCCAGGACGGGGTCATCGGCCAAAGGCAAGTGAAACCCGGGCAGCTCATCGGCGTCGGCACGCAGATCACCACGCTCTCCCCGATCCCCAAGGTGTGGGTGATCGCCAACTACAAGGAGACGCAGCTCACCCACATGGCGGTGGGGCAGAAGGCGGAAGTGACGGTCGATACCTTCCCCGGTCACCGCTTGCGCGGCCACGTGCAGGCCTTTGCGCCGGCCTCCGGGGCCTCATTTGCGCTGCTGCCGCCGGACAACGCCACCGGCAATTTCACCAAAGTCGTGCAGCGCATTGCGGTGAAGATCCTGATTGATGACCCGGATGGTCTGGGCGATCGACTGGTGCCCGGGATGTCCGTGGAAGCGAGCGTCGATGCGCGGGACGGGCGCAAGTAATGGCTGAGGCCCCGCAGACCACCCCTGCGGCGTTCGGCAGTGGCCCGCCCCCGCGCAGCCAGTCGACACTCACGCCGCCTCCGGCGGCGCCGGCCACCTCGATCCCCTGGCTGGGACTCGTGGCGGTCCTCATGGGCACATTCATCTCGACCTTGAACGGCCGACTGTCGAACTTCGGCCTGGCAGATATTCGCGGTGCCGTGGGCGCCGGGTTCGATGAGGGCGCATGGATCACGACGGCGCAGACCTCGGCGCAGATGTTCGTCACGCTCTTTGCCATGTGGCTGGGTGCAGTCTATGGTCCGCGTCGGGTGTTGCTCGCAGCCTCGCTGGGCTTCGCCGTGGTCTCGCTTCTGACGCCGTTCTCGGGGACTCTTCCGGAGCTCCTCATCATGCAGTTTGCGAGCGGACTCACCTCCGGATTCTTCATCCCGCTCACCTTGAGTTTTCTCCTGCGAAACATGCCGCCCAAATACTGGGCGTTTGGCATCGCCCTGTACGCACTCAACCTCGAGCTGTCACTGCACATCTCAGCGTCTCTCGAGGGCTACTACATCGAGCACCTCTCCTGGCACTGGATCTTCTGGCAGAACGTGCCGCTCGCTCTGATCATGACCATCTGCCTGCGGGCCGGAATGAGCTCTGCCCCTCCGCCTGCGGCGCAGCGGCCGCCGCTCGATTTTTTCGGGCTGTTCTCAGGCTCGGTGGGACTTGCGCTCATCTACGCCGCGCTCGATCAGGGCAACCGCCTCGACTGGCTGAACTCCGGTCTCATCTGCGGGCTGCTGGCGGCGGGCGCAGTCCTGGTCGTCGCCTTCGTACTGCATGAACGCGTCACGCCTTTTCCCATCCTGAACCTCAGGGTGGTTCTTGGGAGACCGATCCCCAGCATGGTCGTGCTGGTGTCGTTCCTGCGGCTCACGATCCTCGCCACGGCATTTCTGATTCCGCTCTACCTGGGCTCGGTGCGCGGCTTTCGCTCGTTCGAGGTCGGCGAGACCCTGGTCTGGGTGGCGGCTCCGCAGCTCATTTTCTGTCCGCTGGCGGCCCTCATGCTCAGGCGCACGGACCCGCGCATCGTTGCCTGCATTGGTTTCATGTTCATCAGCGTCGCCTGCCTCATGGTCGCCTACCGCCTGACGCCGATCTGGGGCTCGGTGCAGTTCCTGCCCTCGCAGCTGCTGCAGGCGGTTGGGCAGAGCTTCGCGCTTTCGGGGGTGATCTTCTTCGGCATCCTGCACCTGAAGCCCGAAGACGCACTCACGTTTGGATCGGTGCTGCAGATGGCGCGCCTCATGGGAGGCGAGCTCGGCACTGCATTTATCAACACCTGGACCCGCGTTCGCGAGCAGGTCGCTTCCAACCTCATCGGCCAGCACGTCATCATCGGCGATGGCGAGGTCCTGCGGCGCATCCACGCCTATGGCGCTGCCACGACCCGGACATTCGATCCGGGCGGGGAGCTCGCGCGGGGCCAGCTGGTGCTCGGCAACGCGGTGCGCGCCGCCGCGACGACACAGTCCGTCATGGACGGCTTCATCGCCATCGCTTTCATGACCGCCGTCGCGCTTCTGATCATGGTGACGCGCAGAGCCCCGCCGGCAGGCCCTGCCTCGGCGCCGCCCTTGTTCCCTGTGCTACCCGCAAGATCCGCATGAAGCGCCGCGCAGTCACCCTCCTGCTGCTCGTATTGGCCGGCTGCCGTGCCGGGCCGAACTACCACGCCCCAGCGCCGCTGCACGGAGCGGAAGCTCCGCTGTTCTCCGTGAATGAAGCCGTGGAGACGCGCGCAGCCAGCCCGGATGCATGGTGGGAGCTGTATGGCGACTCGCGGTTGAACGCGCTGGTGGAGGAGGCTTTCATTGCCAACCGTGACCTGAGAGCAGCCGAGGCGAACCTTGCCGCCTCGCGCGCCGTCCTCACGGCGGTGCGGGCCAATCGCTATCCCTCGACCGAAATCGCGGCCGGAGCGATCCGCGGGCGGGATCCGACAACCGAAGAGATCCTGGAGCTTCAGGGACAGCGGCCGCAGAACATCTGGCTGTTCGAGGATCTATTCCAGGTGGCCTACGAAGTGGATCTCTTTGGACGCATCCACCGGGAAATCGAAGCCGCGCACGCGAATGCGGATGCCGCTGCGGCCGCGCGCGACAGCGTCAAAGTGGTGATCGCTGCCGAGACCGTGCGCGCCTACGCCGCCATCTGCGCTCTCGGCGAGCAGGTTAAGGTGGCGCATCATTCCCTGGATATCGTTGCGCGCGAGGCGCAGATCACCGACCACCGCTACCAGGCAGGCGGCGGCACGAACTACGATGTGAAGCGAGCGCAAGCGCTCGTCGCGCAGGTGCGCGCAGATATCCCGACGCTGGAGGGTGAGCGTCGCGCGGCCGTGTTCACGCTCGCCGCACTTCTGGGGCGCACGCCGCGCGAGGCCTCATTTGAGCTCGAGACCTGTGTCGAGCCGCCGCACCTGGGTGCGCTCGTCCCGGTGGGCGATGGGAGCGAGCTGCTGCGGCGCCGGCCGGATGTTCGCCAGGCCGAGCGACGCCTCGCCGCTGCGACGGCCCAGATCGGCGTGGCGAGCGCCGATCTCTACCCGACGGTGAAGCTGGTGGGGTTTTACGGTGGAGCAGCGACCCAGGTCTCGGACCTGGGAACCAACGCGGGGCTCGTCTGGGGCTTGGGCCCCACGATCAACTGGAACTTCTTCAACCAGTCAGCCGCGCGCGCGCGAGTTCGTGAGGCGAAGGCTTCCGAGGTCGCAGCGCTCGCCTCGTTTGATTCGGTCGTGCTCGGGGCACTCAAGGAGACCGAACAGGCACTGACCGTCTACGGCGCGGCGCTGCAAAATCACGCCGCGCTACTCGAGGCGCGCGATGAGATCCACGGTGCTTTCGAGATTGCGCAGCACGAGGCAGCCGATGGGGCGCTCAGCAGCCTGGACCTGCTAACCACCGAGCAGTCGCTGGTCACACTCGATGCCTCAGTTGCCGCCGCCGATGGTGCTCTCGTGCTCGATCAGATCTCAATCTTCAAGGCGCTGGGCGGGGGCTGGAAGGCGCAAACCCCACCGTAGTTGAGGCCGTCGGTAGCCGATGTCACTCGAGCCGAGCTCAGCCTGCGGGGAGTGAGCTCCGGGGCTGAGGCCGTGCCGTCTGATCGGACCCATTGGGCGTACCTCGGCAAGCGCGCCAGCAAGATGATTTTGCAAAAAAACCTCCGCATCGCGATCCGTCTCCACCCTTTGGGTCGTCTTTGGTGTGTCCAAAATAGAAGGAGATGTGCCATCGACGCGGCCTGATTTCGATCAATCTGACTGACGGTCACACCCGGGAAGCTGGATCCGCTGATCTCACTTTGAAGCGCCACGCGCTGGCGATCGAAACCCGGTGAGAGTGAACACCCAAGTACGTTTGCGTCACACAAGTGACAAAGGAGAACCGCAATGGCTCGGATGGTAGTGATTTACCGTACACCGAAGAACATCGAGGCATTTGACCGACATTACTTCGAAATCCATGTGCCTCTCGCCAAGAAGATTCCGGGTCTCAGGAAATACGAAGTGAGCGATGGCCCGATCGCAACGCCTGTAGGCACCTCCCATATTCATCGGATCGGAACGCTGCATTTCGATGACCTTGCGGCGATCCAAGAGGCGTTTGCGAGCCCCGAGGGGCAAGCGGCTGGGGCGGATCGCCGACTTTTTGCGCCAGATGACTCAGGGGTGCAAATGTTCCTTTTCGATAGCAGGGAAGTCTGAACCCAGCACTCCATATGAGGAGCGGCGCGCGCGGGGCAAATGGCCAGCGGCCGCTTCTACAAGTCGTACCGATTAAAAATCAGCCGAAGAGGACTCGACATTGTCGGCAAGCAAAGCAGTCTTTGTCCTGATTCACGGCGGGTGGCACAACCACTCGGCGTGGGGCAGAGTTACGCCAATACTTAGGGCCAATGGCTTTGCGGCGTTGGCGCTCGACCTTCCCGGCGCGGGGCGGAATGCAATCGCCCCCACCTCGCTCGGTCGTCGTCCGTTTGACGCCGCTGCCTTCGCCGCCGAGCCGTCACCCGTCGCCCGTGTGACGCAGGAGGAACGGACGCAGGCAGGCGTCGCGGCGGTAAAAGAGGCTGCCGCACTCAGCGAAGGCAGGGTCATCTTGGTCGGACACTCGGCCGGCGGCATGACGATTTCGGCGGTCGCTGAGCAGGTTCCGAACCTGCTTCTGGCGGTGGTATATCTCGCCGGGTTCATGGTGCCGCCCGGCATGTCGTTGCTTGCGATGCTCCAGCATGAAACCCTGTCTTCGGCTCTGGCGCCTCAGCTGTTCGTGGGCGACCCTGTCGCGATCGGCGCGACACGGATCAACGTCGGTTCAACCAATGAAGCTTACACAGCGCTACTCAAAGCTGCGTTTTATGCTGACGTGTCGGAGACCGAATTCGCGCGTGCGACTGCGCAGCTGCATTGCGACGAACCGAACACTGGCGCCGTCGCCCCGTCGGAGATTACGCCGGGAAGATTTGGCACCGTGCCGCGCCATTACATCCGCTGCAGACACGATCGCGCGATTCCGCTCATCGGTCAGGATCACATGATCGCGACCGTTGACTGTGCGATCGGTGGCAAGACGGCGATCCACACTTTGGAGAGCAGTCATTCGCCATTCCTCTCACAACCGGAGACACTGGCGAAGATTCTTATCGACATTGGTGTGCAAGCTTTGGCGCAACAGAACCCGGCAGCTCCGTAGGTCTCGATCAATGAACACGGACGAATTCGAGGAATGTCTGAAAGCGCTGCGGCCACGCCTCCATCGCTACTGCGCGCGTATGACCGGATCAGGGGTCCATGGTGAAGACGTATTGCAGGATACTCTCATCAAGGCACTGCAGGCGCGAGCCGCGGGTGCCAGGATTGAGAACGTCGAGGGCTGGCTGTTTCGCATTGCGCATAACGCGAGTCTCGATTTCCTGCGCACCCGGTCGCGCAACGCGGTTGTTCAGCTTACCGATGACATTGAAGCGGCGCCTCTGCCCGAGGCGGACATCGTCGCGATCAGCTTTCGGACGTTTCTGCAACTGTCTGAACTGCAGCGCTGCGCGGTGATCCTCAAGGACGTTCTGGGCCATTCCGTGGAGGAAATCGCCGGCATTGCTGAGTGCTCTCCGGCGGCCGCCAAATCGGCGCTTCAGCGCGGACGCGTTACGTTGCGCCGACTCGCACATGTACCGGAAGGGACCCGCCTGCCGTTGATGTCTGATTTGGACCGGCGAAAGATCACCGCTTACGTTCATCTGTTTCGCAGCGGAGACTTCGATGCCATCCGCGCCATGCTCGCCGATGAGGTGCAGCTCGACCTGGTAAACCGGCTCCGCCTCGAAGGGCGTGAGAAGATAGAGCTCTATTTCACTCGCTACGCGCAAGAGCCCAAATGGCAGTTCACCCTCGGCGCGGTGGAAGGGCGGCCGGCCATGCTGGTCTTCGACGGCAGGGGCCCGATGGACAGACCTGCGCATTTTGTCCTGATCGACTGGTCTGAAAACCGGATCATCGGGATCCGGGATTTTTTGTTCGCTCCGTATGTGCTCGAAGCCATAGATTGGGTGCGGCTAGGCTGAACCCTCGAGAAGAAGCGTCGCCGCGAGGCCAAGGAGGATCAGGCATGTCCTGCGGCACCGGGTCGATCATCGCGAATGAACCTGCGCGCGAATGTGGATGGGTCTATCGATATCGCTCTGTCGGTGGCGACAGGATTTGAGAGACTTGGGTTCTCGCCGTTCCGGGCAGAAACTGGTTCGCCGCTACTTCGATCGGTCGTGGTCGCTGCCAGACTTCGAGCCGGTGTCATCCGACATACACCTCCGCCGGGCGCGACGCCCACCGGCAAAGAATGCCGGTAGGCTTTTTGTGGGCTCCCGGCAAAGAGGCCCGCAACTCAAAGATCTGGTCGGCCATCACGCCGCGAATGTGAAGAAAACCCAATGAGGGGGTTCACTTGAGCGGAAACATCCGCCGCAGGCGACGCCCAAGGGAAAAGTATCACTGTGCCGGCCAGCACTCCAACAACCCAGCCTTATTTGGACATGCCTGACGGTGCTGTGCGCAGGCGATTGTATAAGCAACACTGATACCATCTGCCTCAACTCGCGACCCAAGCTGTCGATCCTGCGTGCAGGGCGCGCGCCCGGAGCTTCAAGATGGACACCTCACCCGACTACACGCCACCAAAGATTTGGACCTGGAATCAGCCGAGTGGCGGGCGATTCGCAAACATCAACCGCCCGATCGCTGGATTCACGCATGAGAAGGAGTTGCCCGTCGGCCGCCATCCGTTGCAGCTTTACTCGCTCGGGACGCCGAACGGGGTGAAAGTTACCGTGATGCTTGAGGAACTGCTGGCCCTCGGCCACGTCGGCGCAGAGTACGACGCTTGGTTGATCAGGATCGGCGACGGCGATCAGTTCGGAAGCGGTTTTGTGGCGGTGAATCCCAACTCCAAGATACCAGCGCTGCTGGATCGCAGTGGTCCGAAATCGGTCCGCGTGTTCGAGTCCGGTGCGATTCTTGTGTATCTCGCCGAAAAGTTCGGGAGTTTCCTTCCGCTCGAGGTCGGTGAACGCGCCGAATGCCTGTCGTGGTTGTTCTGGCAGGTTGGGAGTGCGCCTTATCTGGGTGGAGGATTCGGGCACTTTTATGCGTACGCACCGACCAAGATCCAATACGCGATCGATCGGTTTGCGATGGAGGTGAAGCGGCAACTCGACGTCCTCGACCGCCGCCTCGCGGAAACCGAGTATCTCGCGGGCGGCGATTATACGATCGCGGATATCGCTGTCTGGCCTTGGTACGGCGGCTTGGTGAAGGGCTGGCTCTATGAGGCGGCCGAGTTTCTGCAGGTGCAGGAGTATAGGAACGTGCAACGGTGGGCCGACACGATTGGCCACCGGCCTGCGGTCGTGCGCGGGCGAATGGTCAACCGCGTTTCGGGCGATCTCTCAAGTCAACTGCATGAGCGTCACGAGGCAGGCGACTTCGAAACTAGGACGCAGGACAAACTGGCAATGCCCTGAGCTGTCTTGGTGCGTCGAGGCCGTGATCGCGGCGCACGAATAGCGCGCCGAGCGAAGAGGCCGCGCTGCAGGCTCCTGCCAGCGCATCTACCGCTCACAACACGCTGTGCGTCGTAGGCATTCGGATCACAACGCCTCTGGCGGGCCCCGCATCAACGTTACGTGAGGTCGGTGCTCTGTCCGACCTCGATGATATATCCGTCAGGATCGCGGATGTAGCAACGAATCTCGCCGTACTTGGGGATTGGCTCGGTGATGAACTCGGCACCCCGACTTTTCCATAACTCGTAGCACGCTTGAATATCCGCAACGCGAATATTCATAAAGCTACTGACTTTATCGGCGTCGGCGGGGACGCTCAGCGTCACCGTCGGCTTGTCAGGGGTGGGGCCGCCGCCGACGTTCACAATGAGCCATGTATTCGCGATCTGAATGTGCCCGGACGCACCCTTGCTGTCGCCTCTGCTCAAAATGCGGCCGCCGAAGACCTTTTCGTAAAAGTCAGCCGATCGATTGATGTCGGCGACGGTGATAAAAAGCGTGAGGGTGAATCCGTCGCTGGGGGGCATCTCGTAGCTCTTTTCTGCGACTCGAACGCTCATTGATACTCCCACTCCGCTAAGCAGTGTTCATGCCCGAGAAAACACGCGCGTTATCCGCTGATGTGAGTTATACCCCCGGGAAGCCAAACATCAGCCACGACTGATTGGCGACCCAATCCGGGTATAGCGCGGTCATCTGATCGAACAGATCCTGATCGGAAGTCGCCGTTTTTTGCAGCCGATCGAAGTCTTCAAGGTAACGCTTGGTGTCCAGGATGGCCGAAGGCGAGTCGGGCGCACCAGGTTTCTTGTGACCAGCGACAACAATCGCCGGGTTCA
>DATHMN010000174.1:0-10303 GCA_035487135.1 Steroidobacteraceae bacterium
GCGACACCGGAGGGCGTGCCGTTGAGACCGGAGAGGATGCGCATGCGGAAGGCAATCGCGTGGTCGGCGCAGGAGGAATCGCCGCTCACGCCGAGTCCGCCGATGACTTTGCCGTTCTCGTAGAGCGCGACGCCACCGCCGAAGGTGATGATCCCGCCGGGCACGGCACCCTGGCCGGTGTGCTGCGGCAGAAAGAACGGGTTGAACGGGTTGGAATTGTTCAGACCGTAGAGCGAGCCGCCCGGTTGGGTCGGTCCGTACAAGTTGGCGGTGGAGAGCGCGAGCGCGCTGTTGCTGAAGTCATTGGCCGTGCCGGCCTTGGCGATCGCGATAGCGCGGCTCCCCGGCCACGGATCATTGCCGCTGTTGACCACTGAACACAGCGTGCCGCTGCGGTCGACGACCGCAGACCACATGCGGTTCGGCTTGAAGATGCCCCCGTTGGCATCAGAGAAGTTGATGACCGTCATCAGCGTCGCCTGCAGTTTGGCGACCGTGTTCGCCGGGATGCTGCAGGCGCGGCCGCCGGTCCACTGGGAATCGTCAGCCGGCGAGATTGCCGGCAGCAGCGCAACCAGAGGTGTCAGGATACAAACCGGTAACAGACGCTTCATTGGGATTCTCCCTCTTCGAGTGGAGTGCATGAGGGACGTACGCTCGAGAGCGCACGCTCAGGCACAGTTTAACGAGGTTCTTTGACCGAATGGTTTCACAAGGGCGCGACTTTCTCGGCTGGAGATGCTGCACGCGCGCAACGCGCGCTCACTAGCAGTAGAACGGTTTTCAGCCGCGGAATCCGTCAGCGCCGCGAAATTTATGGCGGCGCGGCAGGTCTGCGGACGCCGCAGCGGCGGAAGTCGATCATTACACTGTCGTGGGCGCACGCGTGGCTACCCGCCGGCAGCTGCTCGCCCCAGGCGCATACCGGGCCTGGGGTCGGCCGCGTCGCAGCAGAAGTTGCAGGCGGGCGTCGCTCCACCGATCATGAGACGACCTGCGAAGTAACCGGAGATGACCGTGATCAAGGGATTGCTGGCGGCGGCGCTGATGGCAGCCGCACTGGGCGCACAAGCCAACGACGGACCCTACAACGAACAAGCGAACGCCCCAGGCGGATGTGCAGCAAGCGCTCCACGCCGCTCAGGCCAATCACCACAACGTGTTGCTGGTATTCGGTGCCAACTGGTGCGGCGACTGCCGCGCTCTGGATAAGGCTCTGCACGGCAGCAGCCAGGTGCTGATCGAGGGCAAGTTCAACGTGGTCAAGATCGACGTGGGCAATTTCGACAAGAACCTGGCTCTGGCGCAGCGTTACGGCAACCCGATCGCAAAGGGCATCCCGGCCGTCGTGATCGTCAGTCCTGACAACCAGGTGGTGTACTCCACCCGGGGAGGTGAGCTTGCCGATGCCCGCAAGATGGGCGAGCAGGGGATCTACGACTTCCTGGCGCAGCAGGTCTCCAGCAACGCAAAGGTGGCCGGCGCACCGCGCTGACTTTGGTGGCTCAGGCGCGGCGGCGCTGCGGCGCCGGCGCACGGCGGGGCGGCCGGCGCGAAGCGGCGCCGCTTTTGCCGTGCTTGTGTGCATTGTTCTCGAGACTGCGCTTGAGCACCGCCATCAGATCCACCACCTTGCCGGAGGAGCGCGCGCTCTCTTCCACGGGGGTCTTCTCGATGCGTGAGCCCTTGTGCTTCATGCGCTCTTCGATGACCTTGTGGAGCTTGGCGCGGAACTCATCGCGGTACGCGGCCGGCTGCCACGGGCCTTCCATGGATTTCACCAGCTGGCGCGCCATATCGAGTTCGCGTTTTCCCAGGCGATACGCCGCGGGCGTCTTGTCCGGAAAGGCGTACTCGTCCTGCGGCACCAGCTCCTGCGGATAGCGCAACAGCAATAGCATCAGCGCCGCACCGCGCGGCAGGAGCAGCGCCAGGTACTCGCGCGTGCGAATGACGACGCGTGCCAGCCCGACGCGGCCGAGACTGCGCAGCGTTTCGCGCAGCAGCACGTAGCTCTTCTCAGCCTTCTTCGGCGGCAACAGGTAATAAGGCCGCTCGAAGTACTCGAGCGGTACCGCATCGGCGGGAATGAAACTCTCGATATCCACCGACTCGCTGCTCGCCGGCGCCGCCGCTTTCACGTCCTCCTCGTCGAGCACGACGTAGTCGCCCTTCTTGTATTCGAACGCCCTGACGATGTCCTTCCAGGGCACTTCCTCGCCGGTTTCCGCGTTGATGCGCTCATAGCGCACGCGCGCCTTGTTACGCACATCCATCAGATGAAAGCGCAGGTCGGTGCGCCGCTCACCCGGCATGAGCTGAACCGGAATGTTGAGAAGACCGAAGGAAATGCTGCCCGACCAGAGTGCGCGCGCCATGAGCTGTCCTGCAGGTAGAAGCCCGCGAGCCGGGCGCCTCATGGTACCGAAAGGAGCGGCTGCGGCTCATGTCGGACGATGCCGCGAAGTGCGCTGACGTCCGCGCGAAGCTCACGGCCAGGATGGCGCGTGCGCGCCGCCTACTTCTTCAGCGGTTTCTTCGGCTTGGTCGCCTGATTGTACGGATCGTAACCGCCGCCGGCCTTGCCGTCGGGCATGAGCCGCAACTCGTTCTCGCCGGTCTCCTCCATCTTGAGGTCCGGTGCCTCGAGCTTTTTCAGCATCCGTGTCGTGCTCTCGATGGCGATGCGGCTGGTCTCTTTGAGGAAGTCCCACACCGCATTGCCGCGCGAGTCATGCACCACCTTGCCGCTCGGGGCGGCCGCGGGGGCTGCGGGCTTTCCGGGCGTGGCACTGCCTGCCGCGCCACCGGAGGGCGGCTGTGGAACCGCCGTGTGCGGGCGGACGCCGGGTTTCTGGAATTTCGGGTCGCTCATATAAAGCGTAAGCCCGGTCGATGAAAGTGAGCCGGACACGCCACGTTACGTTATCCGGAAAGCCATAGCGGTGGGCGGTCCGCGGGAAGAATTGTGGAGGGGGTCACAGCTGACCCGCTGAATGAGCGAGAACCACGTCGCTGTGCGCCGTAGCCGGCCGTCGCAGTACGCCCCGTGCGCCCGGGCAGCTCTACCAGCCGATGCCGTAATCCTGGCCGAAATTACTCGCCGCGCCCCACAGCGTACCGTGCTCGCGGTCCACGAAGATGGCGGTGATGGGGCCGGAGGTTCGCTCGTCGTACTCGAGCGAATAGCCCATGCGGGTCAACTCCTGGCGCACCCAGGGTGGGGTCTCGCTGTTGAGGGTGAGCCGCCCGGGGAAAGACTGATGCTCGCCGAACGAGTCGCGCATCTGGTAGCTCGTGATGTTGGCAGCCTCCGCCGCCTCCTGCACCGTCATGCCGAACTCGACCACGTTGAGGAAGAACTGCAGCAGGTTCTGATCCTGGGTATCGCCGCCCTGCACGGAGAAAACCAGGTACGGCTTGCCGTCCTTGAGTGCCAGCGAGGGTGTCAGGGTGGCGCGCGGACGCTTGCCCGGCTCGAGCACATTGTAGGGATTGTCGCGCGGATCGAGTACGAAGCTCTGCATCCGCTGCGAAAGCCCGATGCCGGTGTTGCCGGCAATGACCGCTGGCGTCCAGCCGCCGCTCGGCGTCACCGAGACCGCCCAGCCTTTCGCATCGGCCGCCTGCACGCTGGTCGTGCCGAGGCGGAAGGTGCGGTCGAACTCGGCGAGCGCGATCGGCGGCTGTGAGGCCATGTGGCTGTGCCAGGCCTCGAGGTATTTCAGGTAAGGGTTGGCAGTGCCCTCGAACGCATACGGATCGCCCGGGCGCACGTCGGGATCGTTGCGGTCGGCGCGCAACAGCTTGGCGCGCTCGCGCGCATAGTCCTTCGAGAGCAGACCGCGGATCGGCGAGGCGGGCGCAAACGCCGGATCGCCGTAGTAGAAGTCGCGGTCGGCATAGGCGAGATTCATCGCCTGATAGAGCGTATGGATATAGCGGGCACTGTTGTAGCCCATCGACTTCAGATCGAAGTTCTCCAGGATGTTGAGCGCCTGCAGCAGCACCGGGCCCTGTACCCAGGTGGTGAGCTTGTAGACGTCGATGCCGCGGTAGCTGGTGTGCACCGGCTCCTCGATCTTCACCTTCCAGCCGGCGAGATCCGCGGTGGTGAACAGACCTCCCTGAGCACGCACCGCCGTCACCAGCTGCTGTGCGATGTCGCCGCGGTAGAAGCGGTCGTAGGCGGCGTAGATCGCGGCCTTGCGGTTCTTGCCGGACTTCAGCGCCTGGCTCTCGGCCTCGACCAGCTTGCGCAGTGTCGCGGCGAGCTCCGGCTGGCGGAACATCTCCCCCGGCAGCGGTCCTTCGTGGGCGGCTCCCAGGTGCGGCAGCATGATGCGCTTGGAGTCCGGCCACTCCTTCAGCTTGTCTTTGTAGTGCTCAATGGTGCCGGCGAGCTGCTGGTCCATGGGGAAGCCGTCGGCCATGACGATGGCTGGTGCGAGCACCTGACTCAGACTGAACGTGCCGTACTCGGCCAGCATGGTCATGAGGCCGCCCGGTGTACCGGGGGTGACGGCCGCGAGCGGACCGTACTCCGGCGGGTAGCGCATACCGAGTTTGTGGAAGTACTCGGGCGTTGCGCCGGTCGGGGCTACCCCCAGGCCATTGATCGCGACTACCTTGCCGGTGCCTGGGTTATAGATGAGCGCCTGGGTCTCGCCGCCCCAGGAGAGCGTGGTCCACGCGGTGGCATCGGCTGCGATCATGGCGCACGCGGCATCCACGGCGTTGCCACCCTGCTCGAAGATCTTGGCGCCGGCGGTGGCAGCAATCGGCTTGCCGGTGACGGCCATCCAGTGCTGACCGTAGAGCGGCGGCTTCTGCGTGCGGCCCTCGGCCTGCGGACCGCCGAAGATGACGCTGGCCGTCACCATCGCGGTGACCCCTGCGCGCACCAGCGGACGCGCGCCGGCGGAGTCCTGCGGGTTCTTCTTATCGCTCATGCGCCATGCCCTTGGTTTGCGGACGCTGAGCATAGGACAGACGCTCCGCGGGCGCACGCGCGCAGGGTGCCGCACAGCAGCTCCTGGAGCTCGGGAACGTGCCCTGCCTCAGGGTCATGGGCGCCGCGCCGTGCCGCATGCGAGTCCGGTCCGTGGCTGCTGGCGTGAGTCCCGCCTGCCCGCAACGTTAGTGAGCGCGCGGGCTTCGGGCACTGAACGCACCGGCGCGCTGTATCCCGTTTCCGTGGTCGCTAAGGTGCGCCGTGCCGCCCGACGGCCTTTGTTCCGGTAGCCGTGGGCAGTGCGCCGCGCGCTGAGTCGCGGCCTGGCTCGTGCCTGCGCGCCGCAGGTGGTCTCACGACCTCAAACTGTGCGCAGCGCACGACACGGCCCCCGGTCGATCCGCCAAACTCTGAAGGCAATTTCCAAGGAAAAAATGTGAACCAGTTGGCATTCGCGTACGGCGCTGGCGCCGGCCTCCTGGGTGCGTGCATCGCCGCCGCACTCGTGTGGCTGCTGCGTCCGCGCGGGCGTGGCGAGAGCACGCCCTCGACGCACCAGGCGGCATTCGAGCAGTGGCCGAATCCTGCCATGGTGTTCGACATCGACACGCTGAAGCTCATCAATGCGAATCCGGCCGCGATCCGCAGCTTCGGTTACGGCCTGGACGAGATGCAGGGTCTGAAGTTTGCGGACCTGTTCAGCGCCGATGGGATCGACACGCGCGATCTCATAGGCAAGCTGGAGGAAGCGACCTCGCGCGCGCCGCTCGAGCTGCGCCAGCGCTGCCAGGACGGCACCCAGCTCACCATCGAGGCCAACTGCTACCGGCTGACGATCGAAAAGCGACAGATGCTGGCCATGTCGGTGCATGACATCACCGTGCGCCGCAAGGTCGAGAACCAGCTGCTGCAGAAGCAGCAGCACCTGCACGATCTCGCCCACCACGATCAGCTGACCGGGCTGCCTAACCGGCTCTACCTGCAGGCGCATTTGCCCGAAGCGATCGAGGCAGCCAAGAAGAGCGGCACGGTGCTCGCGGTCTTGTTCCTGGACCTGGATCGCTTCAAGCACGTCAACGACTCGCGCGGCCATGAGACCGGCGACAAGCTGCTCAAGACCGTCGCGCAGCGCGTCCGCTCGACCATGCGCTCGGCGGACCTGGTGGTGCGCATGGGCGGCGATGAGTTTGTCGTCGTCATGCAGGGCATCAAGGGCACCGAGCAGGTCAGTGAAGCGGCCGCGCGCATCAACCACGCGCTCGGCGCCCCGATGGTGGTCGACGGCCGCACGCTGGTGACCACGGTCAGCATCGGGGTGGCGCTCTACCCGCACGATGGTGCGGACATGGGCGAGCTGCTGCGGCACTCGGACACGGCGATGTATCAGGCCAAGGATCGCGGCCGCAATAACTACCAGCTGTTCAGCCCCGGCATGGACAAGCGCCTGAAAGAACGTATCGCCATCGAGTCGAGCCTGCGCACCGCGCTCTCCAGCCGTCAGCTGGACGTGCACTATCAGCCGATCGTGGAGATCGACACGCAGAAGGTCGTGGCACTCGAGGCGCTGCTGCGCTGGAAGCATCCGACCCATGGCTATGTGCGTCCCGAGCGCTTCGTGACGGTGGCGGAAGAGGCCGGCCTGATCGTGCCGATCGGCGACTTCGTGCTGCAACGGGCGGTCGAGGACATGTCGCGCTGGCGGCAGGCCCAGGGAAAGCTGGTGCCGGTCGCGATCAATGTTTCGGCGGTGCAGCTGCAACGCTCGAATCTCGCCGAGTCGATTTCGCGGCTGACGAAAGAATACGGCCTCGAGCCGGCGATGCTGCAGATCGAACTCACCGAGAGCGCGGTGTTTGAGCGGCGCGAGGCGCGCGCACGCGAGGCCAGCCAGGACGCCGTGGCAGCGCTGCGCGAGCTCGGCGTGCACATCGCGATCGACGACTTCGGCACCGGCTACTCGAGCCTCTCGTACCTCAAACGCTGGCGCGTGGACACACTGAAGATTGACCGCAGCTTCGTGCGTGATCTGGTCACCGACATGAGCGATCTCGCGATCGTCAGCGCCATCATCGCCATGGCCAAGCACCTGCACATCGCGGTGGTGGCCGAGGGCATCGAAGGCTGGCAGCAGCTGGAGAAACTGCGCTCACTCGGTTGTGCCTATGCCCAGGGGTACCTGTTTGCGCGCCCGGCGCCGGCGGCCGATTGCCAGCGCTACCTGACCGGCGATGCGCTGGATCTCACCCAGCGCCTGCCGGTGCTCGACAAGCTGGAGAGCACCGGCAGCGGCGAACAGGTGGCGCTGCGCGCCTGAGCCTGCGCGCCGGGCGGGGCTCGGCACCCTGACGACTGTACCCCTATCCCGGCGCACCGCTCGGGCATGCGAGAATGCGCCATGCCAGCGATCGCGGGGGGATCGGAGACGCAGACGGCGCGGCGCCAGCAGTGCGCTGACGCGGTGCTCATGGTCAGGCCGCAGGCATTCGGATTCAACGCCGAGACGGCCGCCAGCAACACCTTCCAGCAGCCACCGAAGTCCGGCAGCGGCGACGCCAACGCCGCGGCCTGCGCAGAGTTCGAGCAGTTGGCGCAGGCGCTGCGCAGCGAGGGGGTGACGGTATGTACGGTGGACGACTCCGCCACCCCCGCCAAACCGGACGCGGTCTTTCCCAACAACTGGCTGAGCCTGCACGCCGATGGCACGCTGGTGCTCTATCCGATGGCGGCGGCGAACCGGCGCGCGGAGCGGCGCCAGGAAGCCATCGACGCGGCGATCGCAGCCGTCGGCTTCCGGCTGCGGCACCTGATCGATCTCACCTATTACGAGGACGAGGGCAAGTTCCTGGAAGGCACCGGCAGCCTGGTGCTCGATCACTGCGAACAGGTGGCGTACGCATGTCTTTCCCCGCGCACGCACCCGGAAGTGCTTGCCGACTGGAGCCAGGCGCTCGGCTACGAGCTGGTCACGTTCAGCGCCGCCAACGCCGGCGGCGTGCCGCTCTATCACACCAACGTGCTCATGAGCATCGGTGCCCGCGCGGTGGTGGTCGGCAGCGAGGCGATCGCCGCCGCCGACCGCGCGCGCGTGCTGGCGCGTCTGGAAGCAAGCGGGCGTGAGATCATCGAGATCGGGCAGACCGAGATCGGCGAGTTCGCGGGCAACATGCTGGAGCTTTCAACCTGGGATGAGGCGCTGGGGGATGCGCGCGTGCTGGTGATGTCGGCGCGCGCGCGCGGCGCACTCAAGCCCGACACATTCGCGCGACTTTCCGGCTGCACCGATGCGGTGCTCGCCGTTCCGGTGCCGACCATTGAGACCCTGGGTGGTGGCAGTGTGCGCTGCATGCTGGCCGAAGTGTTCCGGAACGCATGATCGAGCTGCTCTGCAAGGCGCTGCTGGCGTATCTGCTGGGATCCATCATCGGCAGCCTGCTCATCCGCCGCGTCACCGGCGGGGTCGATATCCGCACGCTCGGCAGTGGCAACGCCGGCGCTACCAATGCGCTGCGCACCCAGGGCAAAGCCGTCGCAATCTGGGTGCTGATCATCGATGTTGCCAAGGGCTGGGTCGCGACCGGCCGGTTGGCGCCCTGGGCGATCCCGGGGATCCCGCCGCCGGATCCGGACATCGCCGCGTGGCTCGCACCGCTGTGTGGCATCGCGGTGATGCTCGGGCACGTCTACCCAGTGTGGTACGGCTTCCGTGGCGGCAAGGGCGTGGCCACTCTGCTGGGCGCGGTGCTCGGCATCAGCGCCTGGCTGCTGATCCCGATGATCCTCGCGTGGCTGATCGCGGGGATCCTGTTCGGCTATGTCGGGTTTGCGTCCATCGTGGCTGCGGTTGCCCTCGCCGTGTCGCTGTGGAATCGCAACGCGGGCACGCCGCTCGTCACCTTCGGTGTCGTGGCTGCGCTCCTCATCATTTTCACGCACCGCTCCAACATCGCGCGCATGCTCGCGGGCACCGAGAGCCGCGCCAGGCGGCTGTGGCTCCTCGGCACGCGGCGCGAGCAGGCCTCCGGTGAGCCCGGCAGCTGACAACGGACCGCTGATCGCGCAGGTGTTCGCGCAGCTTGCGGACGGGCAGTTCCATTCCGGCGAGGATCTGGCACAGCAGCTCAAGGTCAGCCGCAGCGCGGTGTGGAAGGCAGTCAAGTCGCTCAAGGATCTGGGCGCAACGTTGCACGCGGTGCGCAATCGCGGCTATCGCCTGGCGCGGGGCGCTGAGCCGCTGGATGCCGCGAAAATCCGCGAGCAGATGCCGCGCGAGCTGCGCGAGCATGTCACGGCCATCAACACTGCCTGGTCGGTCGCCTCCACCAACAGCGAGCTTCTCGGCCGCCCCAATCCGAATCCGGGCAGCAGCGAGGTGTCTCTCGCCGAGTACCAGAGCGCCGGCCGTGGCCGGCGCGGGCGCGCCTGGCTGGCCCCGCCCGGCGGCGCCATCTGTCTGTCGCTCAGCTGGACATTCCGCGAGGTGCCCGAGGATCTGGGCGCGTTGGGTCTGGTGATCGGCGTCTGCGCGCTGCGCGCGCTGCGTGGGCTCGGCGTGCAGGAGGCGTGCCTCAAGTGGCCGAACGATCTGCTGATCGGCGAGCGCAAGCTCGGGGGGGTGCTGATCGAACTGCGCGGCGAGTCCTCGGGGCCGGCGTGCGTGGTCATCGGCATCGGCCTGAACGTCGCCCTGGGTGCAACGCTGCTCAAGCAGATCGCGGAGAGCGGTACCGAGGCGACCGATCTGGCGGATGCGGGAGCGGCCGAGATTGCGCGCAACACGGTGGCGGCGGCCCTGATCGCCGAGTGCCTGCGCGGACTAGTGGCGTTCGCGCGTGACGGGCTCAAGCCCTTCATCGCGGAATGGCGCGCCGCCGATGCGCTGCGCGGCAGGGCCGTCGACGTCAGTAGTGCCGCTGGGACCTCCCGCGGTCTGGCGCGCGGTATCGACCTGCACGGCGCGCTGCTGCTGGAGACGCCGCAGGGCGTGCAGCGCTTCATCTCCGGCGACGTCAGCGTGAGACCGGGCTGATGAGGCTGTTGCTGGTCGACATCGGCAACACGCGCATCAAGTGGGCGCTGCTGCACGGTGCGCGGCTGGGCAGCAGTCGGGCGCAGGCGCACGCCGGCTGGAAGGCGCGCGACTACCAGCGTCGCCTGTTCGGCGGCAAGCTGCCCGAGCATCTGTGGGTTACGAGTGTTGCCGGGCGGAAGATCGAAGCGGCGGTGAGCGCAGCGGCCGCTCGCCGCGGCGTCGGCGTCACCTATATAAGAGTGCCGCGCCGTGGCGGCGGCGTGACGGTCGGTTACCGCGAACCGTGGCGTCTGGGGGTCGACCGCTTCGTCGCCGCGGTC
>DATHMN010000175.1:0-2817 GCA_035487135.1 Steroidobacteraceae bacterium
AGCGGGCCGTCAACCAGGTCGGGCGCGTGCGCGTTATACACGCCATGTACGAGTTTGCTACGCTCGCGTCGCCTTATAGCATGCCGGCCGCATTACACGGCGACGTGGACCAGACGGATTCTTCAGCCCAGAGTCGATCCCGTGCGCTGAACCAGTTTTTGGCCAGCGTCGAGCTCAAGGCATTCAAGATTGCCCAGGCGGCGCTGCGCCACGAGGACGACGCCCTCGATGCGGTGCAAGACGCGATGCTGCAGCTCGCGCGCGCCTACGCTGAGCGGCCGGCGGAGGAGTGGAAACCGCTCTTCTACCGTATTCTGGAAAACCGCATCCGTGACATGCAGCGCCGCCGTACCGTACGAGGACGCGTGATCGCCTGGCTCCCCTTCCGCGGCGAGGAGGACGAGGATGAGCCGGATCCGATCAGCCAGGCGCCGAGTCCGGAGCCGCAGCCGGTGAAGCGGCTGGAACTGGACGAGGCCATGGGCGCGCTGGAGCAGGCCCTGAACGCTCTGCCGCGCCGGCAGCAGCAGGCGTTCCTGCTGCGCACGCTCGAGGGCATGGACGTGGCGGAAACCGCTGCCGCGATGGGCTGCTCGCAAGGCAGCGTGAAGACGCATTATTTCCGCGCAGTGCAGTCACTGCGCGCGCAACTCGGAGAGCTCTATGAGCCCGGCGCATGAGCCGCTGACGACGTTTGAGCGCAACGCGCGCATCGTCCTGGAAGAGGGTGTGCGGCGCATCGATGCGCGCACGCGCTCGCGCCTGAATCAGGCGCGACACGCGGCGCTCGAGGCCGCGCAGCACCGCCGCACCCGCTGGCGCAGCTTCACGCTGATGCCGGCTGCCGGAGTGGCCGCGGTCGCGGTGCTGGTCGCCGTGACGCTGTGGCATCGCAACCCGGGCGGGGAGTTGCCGCTGCTCGAAGGGCAGCGCTCGGCGATGGAGGACATCGATCTGCTTTCCGACAGCGAGGGGCTGGATCTGGTTCAGAATGGGGACGGCTCGTTCTACGAATGGGCTGCGGCCCAGACCGACAATGGCGAGAGCGAGGGCTGATGCCCCACAAAAGCGCCGGCTTCACGGTGCTGCTGGTGTGCGCGCTGCTGGCCGGCACGGCCCGCGCCGACGACGCGCACAAGCCGCCGGCCCAGGATCCGGATCCGGGCTTCCTGGAGTTTCTGGGCAGCGTCGACGGCCTTGCCGACATCAATCCGGATTATCTCGCGCAGGGCAAGGTCGCGCGGCCGCCGCCGGCAGCGCCGGCCGGCGCTGCCGTGAAGCCGCCGCCCGCGCCCCCTGCAGCGCCGCCGCCCGCGAGCGCCGCCGGAGTAAAGAACAATGAATAACACCCGACGCTGCGTGCTTGTGGCGGCGTTGCTCGTGTGCGCCGCGCCGCTGCTGGCGCAGGAGGCGCCGCCCGCGGCACCGGCAGCCCCGCCGCCGGCACCGGTCAGCTGGTCGAGTCTGTCTCCGCCGCAGCAGCAGCTGCTGTCAAAGTTCGGCGATCAGTGGAATACGCTGCCCCCGGAGCGTCAGCAGGCGCTGGCGCGCGGCAGCCAACGCTGGATCGGTATGTCCCCGGAACAGCGCGACCAGGCACGCGAGCGCTTTACCCGCTGGCGTGCTTTGCCCCCGGAGCAGCGCCAGGCGCTGCGCAGCCGCTGGCAGCACTTCCAGTCGCTGCCGCCGAATGAGCGGGCGATCGTGCGCGAGAACTTTCACCGCTTTCAGCAGCTGCCGCCGGCGCGGCGCCAGATGCTGCGCGAGCAGTGGCGCAACGCCACGCCCGCCCAGCGCCAGCAGATGGTCCAGCGCGCGCGCGAGCATCTGAAGCAGTCCGCGCCCCCGCACGGGGCGGCGCCGCACGGGCCGCCGCCGCACCACTGAAGGGGCGGCCTACTTGGCCGCGGGGCCCGCGCGCAGCCGTGCCGGGATCGGAATGTTGCACACGTCTATGCGTCCGGCCGGCACCTTGAACCACTCCTCGAGCCGGTTGCGCCGCGCCGCCACGTAGGCGAGAAAAGTAGGCGTGTCGGTACGCAGTACCTCGAGCTCGGTGCGCTGTGCCACCGGCACGTCGCCCGCGACCCGCAGCGAGCGGATCGGCACGCGTTGCTCGGCGTGTTCGTAGAAGCCGAGCGCGCCGCTGCCACGCGGCATCACACTCAGCAGCTCCATTCCCTGCACCACGCGCCCGAGCAGGGTGACGTTGCGGTCGAGGTGTCGCGGCGCCTGACCGATCACGACGTACAGTTCGGTGCCGCCACCGGAGTCGACGTCATTGTCGCGCCCTGCGCCGACCATGCCGTAGCAGTGCACCAGCCAGGCGCGACCGCTGGCAGGATCCGCCGCCAGGGGGAAACCGTCGATGAAACCCACCAAGGGTGCGTAGGTATCCGGGTCGGCGAGCTTCACCACCGTGAGTCCGCGCAGCGGACGCTCGAACTCTGCGGCGAGCGTGCGTTGCGCCTCACCGATCGGCTTCTTGCCGTCCGCATCGCCCCACTGCACGACGTAGTTGTCCTGCGCGCGCATGATGGCGAGGCCGTCGAAGTAGTGGCCCCGTGCCAGCGCCATGACGTTGGCGACGTGGTGCGGGGCGAACTGCGGCGCGAGCTCGATGATGACCCGGCCCGCGGGCAGCTCCACATAAAGAGTGTTGAGTGGATCGAGCACACGCCAGTCGGCGGCGCCGGAAGCGGCGAGCACCTCGGCAGTGGTGAGGGGTTTTTTCGTCTGGGCTGCAGGCGCGGCGGCGAAGGCGCTCAGAGGAGCCGTGCACAGGAGGAGCGCGGCCGCGATGACCGGGGCACCGCC
>DATHMN010000176.1:0-4508 GCA_035487135.1 Steroidobacteraceae bacterium
CACAGAGCGAAGGAACTGCGCGGTCTCGAGAAACCGCTCGGTGAGCTGTGGCGCCGCAGTGCCACGGTGGCGGCGATGAGTTACGTCGTTGCCAAGCACCACAGTAAGGTCAACCCCGACACTGCGCTGCTCGCCGGCTTGCTGCACGGCATCGGGCAGCTCTACATTCTGACACGCTCGGCCAAGCATCCGAAGCTGTTTGCCAAGCCCGCCAGCTATATCGCTATCGTGCGCGACTGGAGCGCGCCGGTAGCCAAGGCGCTGCTGGAGAACTGGGGCCTGGCGGATGAGATCGTCACGGCGGTCAACGAGTTCGAGCACCTCGAACGCGAGCACGATGGTGCGGCCGACCTGGTGGATGTTGTGACGGTGGGTTATCTGCTGACCATATATCAGAAGCACCCGGATACGATCGAGCTGAACCTGCAGAACGTGACCGCCTGCAAACGCGTGCACATGGATGCCGGCGCATATCGAAAGCTCATCGAGGAATCCAACGCCGAGATCGAAGCACTGCGGCACGCGCTCGGGGTGTAAGCGTGGACCGCGCCGCAGCCGACAATTCGAGCAATCCCGCCGCGCGCGGCGGTGATGTCGCCTTCGCATTCGTGCAGGCGCTTGCCAACGAGCTGTCCTCCGGAACTCAGGAATTGCCCGGCTTTCCGCTGGTGGTCGAGCGCATCCAGTGCGTGCTCAACGACCCTAACGCGGACATCGGACGGGTCGCGGCCGCGGTCGGTAACGAGCCGGTCATCGCGGCGCAGATCGTGCGTATGGCGAACTCGGCGGCACTTAATCCGGCGCGTATTCCGGCGGTGGATCTGCGCACCGCCGTCGCGCGCGTCGGACTCGACTCGGTCCGCACTGCCACCCTCGCCTTTGCGATGCGTGAGCTGCGCGACGCGCAGGACATGGCGGGACTCGAGACGCAGCTCGAAGGCCTGTGGCGCCGCAGTGTCCAGGTGGCGAGTCTCAGTCAGGCGGTAGCGCGCCGCTTCACCCAGCTGAACGCCGAGGCGGCGATGCTGGCGGGCCTGCTGCAAGGCATCGGCAAGCTGTACATACTGGCGCGCGCCAGCAAACATCGTGCGCTGTTCTCTGATGAGCAAACGTACCGCAACATCGAGCAGACCTGGCACGTAAGCATCGCCACGGCGCTGCTGGAGAGCTGGGGCATCGCTCCGGAGATCGTGCAGGCGGTGCAGGATTCCGAGGATCTGGACCGCGACACGCGCGGGCCGGCGACACTCAGCGACGTACTGATGGTCGCCGCGCTGCTCGCGGATTTCGACGGCACTCCGGACACGCTGCGGCTGCGGGTTCAGGGCGCGCGCCCCTGCCAGCGCCTGCAGCTCGACTATGACGCTTGTGAGTCCTTCCTGACGACGGCGGCACAGGAGATCGCCGCGTTGCGCGAAGCGCTGTCGAGCACCTCGGTGTAGCTCGGCCTACGCGCTCCTGGCCCGACGCCGCGACACTTCTTGGCCGCGGGCCCCTCGCTGGTGTTATCTCAGGCGGCGCGAGCGCGCCGGGCAGACAGGAAGGGTGCGAGCGCCGCTCCTCGACTCACGCACCGCCATCAAACTCGGACTCGCCCCGCTAATACGCGGCGGCCGATGCGGCATGCCTCAGCCCGATCGGAGCGACTGTCTGAGTTTGACCCTCTGCTGACTTTCGCGAGCACCCGCTTCCGGGAACTCCGATTAGGTCTTCTGCTTCGCGGCAGCCTCGCGAGCGTCTTTGAGCTGCCTCCAGTTCGGCGCGTACTTCAGTGCCTCGACGTACTTCGCGAGCGCCTTTTTAGGCTTACCCTGCTTCACGAGCACATCGCCCCATGCTTTCAGCGGATCGGCCCAGTGCGGACCGCGCCGGTTCGCGTCCTCGAGCTTCGCCTGTGCGTTCGCGAGATCGCCGTGCTTCAGGAAGGCGACGCCCCAGGAGTAGTACGCCGCGGGCAAGTCCGGCGCGAGCGCGACGGCCTCGGCATACGCCTTCTGTGCCCCGGGCCAGTCGCCGCGGCCGTCGAGAATGTCGGCACGGAACCGGTAACAGTCCACAAAGGTGCCACCGGTCTTGAGTACCGCGTCGGCCTTGTCGGGATGTCCTGCGGCTTCCTCTGCGGGTGCAACCCAGCAGTTATAGCCGGCGTTGTTGGAGGACACCGCGGGATCGGCATAGGCATGACCGAGCGCCTCCATCTCGGTTGCAGCTTTAGCCGCATCGCCCGCCTCGGCCGCCAACCGGCTGCGAACGAAGTGAGCCATCGCGGCGATGGTCGGATCGTGTGGGTCTTCCCTAATCGTCTTGAGCGCTAGGTCGGCGGCTTCTGGATCATGCAGCCGGGCCTGGATTTCGGCGATAACAGCCCCGGCTGTGGCAACTGCGTTTCCCGTCCCGCCAGCGGTTTCGGCGTCGGCCACTGTCTCATCCAGCCACGCCTGCAGGTTCCACGTGAGGTAGTCCCAGTTCTGGTACTGAATATCGGGCGCCCGGCCCGGGCGACCACCGGCGACTGTGCGCATCTCCTCACCGGCCCGCCAAGCGCCCTCCTCGTCGCCGAGAACCATGAGGGCATTCATGATGTTGCTGTGGGCGTTCCAAAAGTCCGGCTGGAGCTTCACGGCCGCGCGAAGAAGCGCCAGCGCCTCGCGGGTCGAGCCGCCGGTGCTTTCGATCGCATTGGACCAGGTACTGAGGAGTCCAGGGCGCTCCACGGGGTCGGCGCTTGCGACCGCCGTCCGACAGAACGCAATCGCCTCCTCGTAGCGCTCCACGGTCGTGAGATAGGCGGCCCACCGTGCCGGCTGGGATTTCGAGTAGACGTACTCGGCCGACTCGACCGTGAGCCTCTCGACCTCCGTGGCCGAGGCGCTGAAGGTTTTTGCAGGCACACCGTTGCCGCGGACGGTGAGCGCGAGCCCCCCCGCAGCGGCCTCGATGAGGTCCCCGTCCACGTGCACGTCATGCCCGAATCGCGCCCTGAGCAGGCGCGAGAGCTCGCCGAGGGAAACACCGGTCTCTGGCACCTCGAGCTTGATGTCGCTCGCCCAGGCGCTAGAGAGGGTGCGCGCAGCGGCAAGGCTACGGGTGGCATCCTGAAGACGGTTGAGTTCATCGAGAAGTGCGGTGGCGACGACTTTGCCGGTAAGGCCTCGGGCCGCCAGTGCGGGCGGTGCGTCAAACGGCTCGATCACCACACGGCGTGAGGCGAAGGCGTCGCGGATCATAATCGCAGCTGCGATCCCGATGATGGCCGCGACAAGTGCAATGAACAACTGGAAACCGACGCGAAGACGCAGGCTAAATCGGCGGACTTTTTCCTCACGGACCTGGTTGCGCAGGTGGGCAACGCGCAGCGCGTGTTCGTCTTGGAGGTGCCTCGCCTGGAGTTTAAGCAGATGTGACTGGTCGCTGAGGAACTCCTCAGTCTTCCGAGCGACTCCAGGGTCGTTCCCTGCTAACTTTGCAGCTACAGCGGCAGCGAAAGCCTCGGCCCCGGCGAGCGCCTCCGGAACCTCGACTTCCGGCTTTTCGTCCTCGCCACCGAGGATCCCACCGGGCATGCCTTCAGCCATGTTCGTCTCCCGCCGGCTTCTGGGCCAGGTTCGTGGATGCGATCTGCGCTGGCACTTAACTCGTGGGTGAGTATCGCGGAATGTTCGCTTTGGAGTAGGTATTTCGCTACGCCGGACTTCCACTACTGGCCGACTGTTGCCGGTGACGAGTCTACTTCAGCCGGGTGAATCGCAAGCCCCGTGGCATCAGCGATGTGGAGGATCGGAACCAACCTAATTTGCTCTCGGCCACAAGGCTCGCTTCGTGACCCCAAGGCGACGGTCACGAACGTCTGCTGTCCGGCGGCGATATCGCCTGCGGGGTTTCGGCTTAGGTACTCCGAAAATTCGATCGTCCCAAATCTTTCCGTGGTACGTCAGTAACGGAGAATCGCGAGTGCGTCGTCCCAAAGGCGGTCCAAGATTTTTCGGGCCGGCTCCGCGCGCGCGAGGCCTGCGGATTGTCCTGCCCACGCCTGCATGCGACTCACGTCTCCCGCTTTCACTGCGGCGACTCTCATCGCAGCGGTGATACCGCGCTGAACCGGATAGGGTGCGGGTTGCGGTGCATCGACGGACATGGCGGCACGCACGTAATCGGTTGACAGACTGCGGCCGGCGCGCCCACTGAAAGCCCTGCTAACGACGGTGTCTTCCGGCGCCGCCTTCGCGAGCGCCTCCGCCCATGCCGGATGAATGCCCGCTTCCGGTGCGCGCAGGAATCCTGTGCCGACCTGCGCTGCACTGGCGCCCAATGCAAGCGCTGCGGCGACACCTCGGCCGTCGGAAATGCCTCCGGTAGCGACGACCGGAATCCTAACAGCGTCGACGACTGCCGGAACAAGGGAAGCCAATCCCACCAGTTCGCGCTCGGCATTATTGGAATCAAAGGAGCCGCGGTGGCCGCCGGCTTCCATTCCTTGAACCACAACCACTTCTGCGCCAGCCGCCTCT
>DATHMN010000177.1:0-22859 GCA_035487135.1 Steroidobacteraceae bacterium
GGCGCGCTGTTACTCGCGATTGCAGCCCTGCCGGCCTATGCTCAGCGTGATCCGCTGTCCGGTGCGCCGCTGCCACCGGCCAAGCGCCCCACACCGAGCCCGATCACCGACCACCTGTACGTGAGCGTGGCGTTCTTCGACCCCCATCTCGACACCTTTCTGCGCATTGACCCGACCCCCGCGACCAACCCGCCGACCACCGGCACCCCGCTCAGCGGCGAGCGCAACCTCGGCTTCCCGGGGACCCTGCAGCAGGCCAAGGTCGAAGCGATGTTGCGGCTGCGCGAGCGTTTCCGCATCCGCGTCGGCTACTTCGAGGCCGACCGCTCCGGCAGTGTGGTGCTGCCGAACGCCATCGTGTTCGGCAACCAGACGTTCGCTGCCGGCGACCAGCTCAACAGCTCGCTCGACTGGCGCATGTTTACGATCAGCTTTCTCTATTCTTTCTACCGCAGCGATCATCTGGAGATCGCCACTGGTATCAACGCCTACAGCGTGCAGCTGCAGACGCAGGCCCTCGCACCGGTTCTGTTCCAGCAGCAGACCACGACCGCTTCCGGCGCCGTGCCGGCCCTGCCGCTGGATGTCACCTGGCGCTTCTCCCGCAAGTTCAGCTTCACCGCGCGCGGGGCGTACTTCAAGGCGGCACACAATGACTTCAGCGGCTCGCTCACCGATATCTACGGCGACCTGCAGTACCGCATACTGCCCAACCTGACGAGCGGCGTTTCCTACTCGAGCACCAAGATCGATCTCACACGTACCAGCATCAGCAGCTCGCCGGGAATCGCCAATCTCAGCATCAAGGGGCCGCAGCTGTTCCTGCGTTTCAGTTTCTAGGGTCGTTAATCATTTGCTCGCCTGCACACTGCGGCCGTTGAGCGGCTGCAGCGGGCGCACGTCGTGCGGGTAGATGCGCGCGTACGCGGCGATCTGCGCGGCCGAAACCTCCAGCGGCGTCTTCAGCACGAACCAGCGCACGCCTTCGGTGCACGGTGGCGCGGTCTGCGACCCGCTGTAGGTGTAGTAGCCGGTGTTCGCGGGCAGCAGGTCCGCCGGGTTGAGCTCGAGCCCCGGCACCGCGCTCTGCCCCTCGTGCGCGGGCATGTGCTGCCACAGGCGCTCGACCGCCGCATTGGCGTGCCCGGCCACCAGTAGTACCGCGACGCCGGCGATCTCACCGTCATCGGCCTTGTGCATCAGGTGCAACACCATGTCGTACTGGCGCCCGTCGACGGATTCCTCGCTCGGGCGGTGAAAGTGAAATTGCACCAGCTGGTAGCGGCGCGCACCGACGTAGAGGAAGTCACCACTGCCGGGCGCGTCGTGGTAGTTCACGCGAATGGCGGCGCCGTTGTTGATCACATAGCCGACCGGCCGCAGGTGGTAGTCGAAACGCAGTCGCGGCAGCTGGGCCGGCTGCGCGGCGCGGATATCAATGGGGGATTGTGCCTTGCCGCTGTTGCACAACGCGTACTGCGGATCGAGCGCCCCCCAGTGCGCAGGTCCGCGCGCGCCGGAGTATGCCCACGGGGTCTTCCACGGTGATACGTACTGTGAGTAGTCCGCCGGTTGTGCCCTGAGGCTCGCCGCGCCCAGCAGTGCGGTCACCATCCAGAGGCAGGTGGAGCCCGGGCTTTTCATGTGCTGCGTTCGCTCCTCAGGTCGGTTGCGGCGGAATGATAGCGGTCACGATGATTCGTTCGCGAGCGAAGTCAGCGCCGGCGGCGCTCAGCCACACTGCCGCCGGCGCGCCGCGAGCGGCGCGGGCGGTAACGACGTGGTGCGAACTCCGGCGCCTTGCGGCTCCTTCGCCGCACCACGTCGCCCCTTGCCCACCTGGTCCGCGGCCGGCGCTGGCGGCCGCAACGTTGCTGCCGAGGCTAGCGGTTGTCATACAGCGGCACTTCGTTTAGCGTGAAACTATGGATGCAGCAGCTGACAGCGACGTCGCCATCTCGCGCGTGGCCGGCGCCATCGGCGACCCGAGCCGGGCGCGCATCCTGCTGAGTCTCATGGACGGACGGGCGCGCACCGGCACCGAATTGGGCGCGCTCGCAGAAATCAGCCCGTCGACGGTCAGCGCCCACCTGCAGCGCCTGACGGCCGCGCGCCTGGTCGCGGTGCGCCGCCAGGGCAAGCACCACTACTACGCTCTCAGCGGCGCAGATGTCGCAGCAGTACTGGAACGTCTGAGCGCGCTCGCTGGCAGCAGCCCCGATTCGTTTGTGTGCCGCGCGCCGCTGCACCTGCGCGCGGCGCGCACCTGCTACGACCACATTGCCGGCACCATCGGGGTGGCGCTGCGCGAGCGGTTCGCCGCCCTCGGCTGGCTGATCGTGATCACAGGCGAGGCCGAAGAAAGTTACGAGGTGAGCGCCGCCGGAACCAGCGCGTTCCGCCAGCTGGGGATCGACGTCGTCGCCACGCGCGCGTTACGGCGGCGCTTCGCCTTCGGCTGTCTCGACTGGAGTGAGCGCCGCTACCATCTGGGCGGGGCACTCGGCGCGGCAGTGCTCGCGACCGCACGGCGCCGGCGCTGGGTGGTGCCGCATCTCGACAGTCGGGCGCTGCGCATCACCGAGTTCGGACGGCGCGAGTTGGCCGCGCTGGGACTGGCGGCCGATCAGGGGCTCGCGCCGGGCACGTAGGCACGCGCGAACGCTTCCGGCATGCGCGCCGCGCGCCCGGAGTCCAGGTTGATACACACGTAGTCGATGCGCGCGCGCGCAAGTGTCGCGCCATCCCGCGGCCGGCGGATCTGGAAGCGCCGCTCGGCGCGCCACCGGCCGTCACCGGCGATGATCCAGGTGGCAGCCTGCACGGCCTCGCCGCGCTGCGCGGCGCGCAAATAGTCGATCTCGACGCGCTGCGCGGCCATGCCGCGCCGCAGCGCGAGACAGTGTTCGAGTGGCACGCCGAGCGCTGCCGAGTGCGACCAGGCGGCACGGTCGAGCCAGGTGAGGTAGATGGCGTTGTTGACGTGGCCGTAGGCGTCGATGTCAGCGGCCTGGACGCTGAGCTCGATGACGTGCGGCGCCGGCAGATCGAACGGCGCGAGCGCTGCGCTCACGCGCGGCGGTCCCGTTCGCGCGCGATCGCCCGGTAGCCGATGTCATGGCGGAACTGCATCCCGGGGAAGTGTACGACTTCGGTGAACGCGTAGGCCTGGCGCGCCGCGGCGGCGACATCGCTGCCCAGCCCTACGGCGCACAGCACGCGACCGCCGCTGGTGACGATGCGCCCGTTCTCAAGTCGCGTGCCGGCATGAAACAGTTTACCTGGCAGGCGCGCCGCCTCTTCGAGACCGGCGATGACATCGCCACTGCGCACCGCCTCGGGGTAGCCGGCCGCCGCCAGTACCACGCCGAGCGCCGCGCGCGGGTCCCAGGAGGCAGTCACCGTGTCGAGCGCGCCCGCCAGCGCCGCCTCGCACAGCAGCGTGAGGTCGGAGTTCAGCCGCATCAGAATGGGCTGCGTCTCGGGATCACCGAAACGGCAGTTGAACTCGAGCACATTGGGCGTGCCGTCGGCTGCGATCATCAGTCCCGCGTACAGGAAGCCAGTGTAGGGCATGCCGTCGGCGGTCAGTCCCTGTAGCGTCGGCTCGATCACCTCGCGCACGATGCGCTGGTGCAGGCCCGCGCTCACCACCGGCGCCGGCGAATACGCGCCCATGCCGCCGGTGTTGGGGCCGCGATCGCCGTCCTCGAGGCGCTTGTGGTCCTGGGAGGTCGCCAGCGGCAGCACGTGCGCGCCGTCGGCCATGACGATGAAGCTCGCTTCCTCGCCTGTCAGGAATTCCTCGATCACCACCTCGTTGCCGGCGGCGCCGAACTGTCCGGCAAACATGCCGGCGGCGCTCGCGATCGCCGCTTCGATGGTGTCGGCGATCACCACGCCCTTGCCGGCCGCAAGTCCGCTCGCCTTGACGACGAGCGGAGCGCGCTGGCTGCGCACCCAGGCGGGATCGAAAGTCGCCTGGGTGAAGGTGCGCGAGCGCGCCGTTGGGATCCGGTGGCGCAGCAGGAACTCCTTGGCAAAGGCTTTGGAGCCTTCGAGCTGCGCGCAGCGCGCGCTCGGCCCGAAGCACTTCAATCCCACGGCCTGGAAGGCATCGACGATGCCATCGACCAAGGGCGCCTCGGGCCCGACGATGGTGAGGTCGACGCGCTCCCGGTGGGCGAGGCTGACCAGCGCCGCGATGTCATCGGCGGCGACGGCGACGTTGCGCACTTTCGGCTCGGCGGCGCTGCCGGCGTTGCCGGGCGCCACCAGCACTGCGGCGACGCGTGCAGCCGCAGCGCACTTCCATGCGAGCGCATGCTCGCGGCCCCCGCCGCCGACGATCAGCACCTTCATCGCAGTCGCGCCCGCATCAATGGCGGAAATGGCGCATGCCGGTGAAGACCATCGCCATGTCGTGCGCATCGGCGGCGGCGATGACTTCGGCGTCACGCTTGCTACCGCCCGGCTGGATGACGGCGCGGATGCCGTAGCCGGCGGCCACGTCGAGGTTATCGCGAAACGGCAGGAACGCATCCGATGCCATCACCGCGCCGGCGAGACTCAGGTGTTCGTCGGTCGCCTTCATCGCCGCGAGGCGCGTCGCGTAAACGCGGCTCATCTGTCCGGCGCCGATGCCGAGTGTGCTCTGCTGGCGTGCGAAGACGATGGCGTTCGATTTGACGAACTTGCACACCTGCCAGGCGAAGCGCAGATCGATGAGTTCAGCGGCCGTCGGCTGACGCCGGCTGGGTACCGCCAGGCTGTCGAGATCGGCCAGGTCGCGCGACTGCGCCAGCAGTCCGCCGCTGACGCTGCGGAACTCGAGCGCAGCGGCGGGCGCTGCGCTCAGCTCGCCGAGCGCCAGTACGCGCACGTTGGCCTTGGCGGCGAGCACGCGCGCGGCCTCCGGGTGCACCTGCGGCGCCGCCAGCACCTCGACGAACTGCCGCTCGGTGATCGCGCTCGCCGTGGCTGCGTCCAGCTCGCGGTTCAGGGCGATGATGCCGCCGAATGCCGAGGTCGGGTCGGTGCGGTAGGCGAGCTCGTAGGCGGCGAGTGCGTTCGCGCCCAGGGCGACGCCGCACGGGTTGGCGTGCTTGACGATCACGCACGCGGGCGTGGCGAAGGCACGCACGCACTCGATCGCCGTGTCGGCATCGGCGATGTTGTTGAATGACAGTTCCTTGCCCTGCAGCAGGCGTGCGCTTGCGACGCTCGCGCCGCGACTCACGACGTCGCGGTAGAACGCGGCCTGCTGATGCGGGTTCTCGCCGTAGCGCAGCTGCTGCACCTTGTCGAACAGCAGTGGCAGCACTGCCGGCAACGCCAGCGGCACGGCCGGCTGCTGGGCGCTGAGGTAGGCGGCCACCATGGTGTCGTAGCGCGCGGTGTGCGCGAAGGCTTTGGCCGCCAGGCGCGCGCGCAGCTCGAAGTCGCTGCCGCCGGCGTGGCGCTCGAGCTGCTGCAGCAGCGGCCCGTAGTCGGCCGGGTCCACGACTACCAGCACGGATTCGTGGTTCTTGGCGGCGGCACGCAACATCGCCGGGCCGCCGATGTCGATGTGCTCGATGGCATCGGCGTAGCTGACCCCGGGCCGGGCCACGGTGGCCGCGAAGGGATAGAGATTGACCACCAGCAGGTCGATGGGAGCGATGCCGTGCTGCATCATCACCGCCTCATCCTGGCCGCGCCGCCCGAGCAGCCCGCCGTGAATCTTCGGGTGCAGCGTCTTGACGCGTCCGTCCATGATCTCGGGGAAGCCGGTGTAGCTGGCGACCTCGGTGACGGCGATGCCGTTGGCCGCCAGCAGCTGCGCGGTGCCACCGGTCGAGAGCAGCTCGATGTCGCGCGCGGCGAGCGCGCGTGCCAGCTCCAGGATGCCCGTTTTGTCGGAGACCGAGAGCAGCGCGCGACGCACCGGCAGCGGCATGAGATTGACCCTCAAACAGCCGCTGCCCGCCGCGTCGCCGACGACGGCTCCCTCAGGAGCTGGCGAGCCCGAACTGCTTCAGCTTCTTGCGCAGCGTGCCGCGGTTGATGCCGAGGATGCCTGCGGCGCGGCTCTGGTTGCCTTCGGCGTAATCGAGCACCACGCGGAACAGCGGCTCCTCGACCTCACGCAGCACCAGATCGTAGAGGTGGGCCGGGCGGTGGCCGTTCAGACTGGTGAAGTAGTCACTCAGCGCGCGCTCGGCGTGATTGCGCAAGGGCAGCTCGCGACCGTGGGCTCTGGCGGAAAAGTTTTCGCGACTCCGAGTCTTTTTCTTTGCAGTCATTGGTAAGACCCCCCCCAAGGAAAAGCCAGTCATCCAAACGCGTCGGCCGCACCCACCCACTGTTCGAAATGCTTCACCGCGTGCGCGAACTGTACGGCGGTGTTCGGAGCGCCCATCAATTCCCGGCGGATCGGCGCCGGGCTTTCCAGCAGCTGCTCGCAATACCAGCCGAGATGTTTGCGCGCGATCCGGACTCCGGTCTCCTCCCCGTAGAAGACATACAAGGAGTCGAGATGCGCGAGAATGATATCACGCACGTCGGCGCGCAGAAGTGGCGGCGCGAGAATTCCTTCGCGCAGGTGGAGATTGACAGCACGGAAGATCCATGGCGCACCATGGCTCGCGCGTCCCAGCATTACTCCGTCGGCGCCGGTGAAATCAAGTACCTCGCGCGCTTTTTGCGGCGTGTCGATGTCGCCGTTGGCAAACACCGGAATGCGCACGCGTGCCTTGATGTCGCGGATGGTGTGGTACTCGGCCGCGCCCTGATAAAAATCCGCGCGCGTGCGGCCGTGTACGGCGAGCGCAGCGATGCCCTGTTCTTCGGCGATGCGCGCCACATTGACGCCATTCTTATGGGCGCGATCCCAGCCGGTGCGGATCTTGAGCGTTACCGGCACGTCCACTGCATTCACCACCGCATGCAGGATACGCGCCACCAGCGGCTCATCGGTGAGCAGCGCCGAGCCGCATGCCTTGCCGCACACCTTCTTCGCCGGGCAGCCCATGTTCAAATCGATGATCTGCGCACCGAGTGCCACGTTGGCGCGCGCGGCCGCGGCGAGCGTGTGCGGGTCGGAACCGGCGAGCTGCACCACGCGCGGCTCGGGCTCGCCCGCATGGTCCCGGCGCTGGCGCGACTTGGTGGTGCTCCACAAGCGCGCGTCCGCGCTGATCATTTCCGAGGCGGCGAGTCCGGCGCCGAAGTTGCGGCAAAGAATGCGAAACGGCCGGTCGGTGACTCCGGCCATCGGCGCGAGCACAACCCGGGAAGGCAGCAGGTAGGGACCGATGCGCACGCGTCCGCCCGTCAGCGCGTGCCGGCGTCGTTGGCGCAGGCGATGCCGCCGCCACTCGCCGGCAGGCAGGCGTCGATCTCAAAGCCGACGGCGTTCGTGCCCGGATCGACGAATCCCATCTCGGCATCGATGCGCTGCCCGCCGGACAGGAACGAGGAGGCCGGTACCGTCTGCGGCAGGTAGAAGCGTGGCGGCACGTCGCGCGCGGCGATGCGGTTGCCGAAACGGTCCTGCAGCGTCACGCGCAGCAGCGGCAGGGGCTGCGGCTGTTGCGTCGCATTCTTGATACTGGCGCGCACGGTCATGATGCCGCCGCCCGACTCGATCGAGGCGCCGAGTTGGCGCACGTCGTAGGCGTGCAGATCCCAGTGTGGTACCAGGTGCACACCGAAGGCCGAGTACAGACGGGTGAGCGGCTGCGTGAAGCGTGGATTGACCGCGAGTTCGTCGCGGTAGTGATTGAGGATCTGCAGCACGAGCAGCAGTGCGGCGAGCGCCACAGCGGCGCGCCAGGCGTGCGGTAGCAGGCGTGCACGCAGCGCCGCGGACGCCGTCTGCTCGCCGAGCGGTGTATCGGCGGCCGAGTCGAACTCAGGCTCCGCGGTTGCCGTTGGTGCGCCTGGCGCGGCGCTCGCCGCTGCCGCGTGTGCGGCGGCCCGCAGCGCCGCGGCCCCGCTCGCCGGCCGCGTGTGCGGGCCGGCATGGCGCGCTGTTGGCCTGAGCGCAGGGACCGCGGGGCGAACGGCCGCCGCTGCTGTCACGGCCGGACGGTGCGCCGCCGGCCGCGGCGGCGGTACGGCGGCCGGCGGCTCGCTCTCGGGCGCTGTCCGTGCGCCGTCGGGGTGGGCTGCGGGCTCCTCCGCGGGCGCTGCTGTGCGGCTGCCGGCGGGATCTGCCACCGGGGGCTCGTGCTTCGGCGCAGTCCGCCGGCTCGCCGGGTCTGCTGCCGCCTCGCTCTGCAGCATCGAGGCGAGAAACGCCGCATCGATCTCGACATCGACGCTCTGATCTTCGGGCTGCTGTGCCTGCGCCTCCTGGTTCGCGGCAATGAGTGCCTTGAACGATCCGGTGGCCGCGGTCCATTCGGGGTTCGGCGGTGGCTCGATGAACACCGCCATCACGTCGGTCTTGGACGCGTTGAATTCCAGCGCCGCGTCGGGGATCACCTCGGTGTCCGGCGCATCGGCTGCCGGTGCAGGAGCGGCGGGCGCCGTCGCCGGTGAGGTCGCCGCAGGAGCGGGCGGTGGCGCTGGCACGCGCTGCTCGGCGCCGGCAGCCGCCGCCTGGCGCTCATCGCTCAGGCGCGCGAGCGCATTGAACACACTCGAGCAGCGGCCGCAGCGCACGTAGCCCTGAGCGATGCGCAGGTCGGCGGCGGTGACCACCAGCGTGAGGGCGCACTTTGGACAGACGGTGAACATCGCAGACATCAATGGCGCCGGCCCGCGAGGCAGACCCAGCCGTCGCGGTAGCCGAACGAGGTGACATCAAACCATGCCGTGTAAGCGGCTGTCACGTCCGCGGCTTCGTGCTCCATCAGACCGGCAAGCACGAGCTGGCCGCCCGGCCGCAGCAGCGCGGCGAAGCGCCCGGCCAGCTCACACAGTGGTGAGGCGAGGATGTTGGCGAGCAACACGTCGACTGCGGACGGCAGCGTCTCGCCGCGTGGGTGGATCGTCAGTCGGCCGGCGACCCCGTTGGCCAGCGCATTGTCGCGGGTCGCAATGAGCGCCTGCGGGTCGATGTCGAAGGCGTGCACGGCGGCAGCACCGAGTTGCGCGGCCGCGAGCCCCAGGATTCCCGAGCCGCAGCCGTAGTCGATGACCACTGCCGCCGCTGCGAGCCGGGCGTCCAGCCATTCGAGGCACAGCGCGGTGCTCGGATGCGTGCCGGTGCCGAAAGCGAGGCCCGGATCGAGCGTGACCACCACCGCGTCGGGCTCGCTGACGTGCTCGTGGCGCGGACAGATCCACAAACGCTGGCCGCAGCGCAGCGCATGGAAGTCCTTGAGCCACTCACGCTCCCAGGCTCGATCCGCCAGGTGCGCGCTGGCGATGCGCTCCGGGTCGAGCGACAGCGCAGCGCCGAGCCTGCGGCGCAGCGCCTGCGCGTCCTGATCCGCGAACAGGCATTTCACCAGTGTGGTGCGCCACAGACGCATTTCGCCGACCTGCGGCTCGAGCACCGGGTCGTCGTGCGCATCCATGAAAGTGACGGCCAGCGCACCGGCGGCGGTCGCGGTCGTCTCGAGAGCCTCACTCGCCAGTGAGCCGAGCTCGAAGGTCAGCTCGAGAAAGTCGCTCACCGGCTCAGCGCAGACCGAGCCGGCGCTCCAGATAGTGGATGTCGGTCGCGCCTTTCTGGAAGGCGGCGTGGTTGAAGATCTCCTGATGGAGCGCGGCGTTGGTCTTGATGCCCTCGATCACCATCTCGGCCAGTGCGTTCTTCATGCGTGCGATCGCAGCCTCGCGTGAATCGCCGTGCGCGATCAGTTTGCCGATCAGCGAGTCGTAGTAGGGCGGCACGTTGTAGCCGGAGTACACGTGGCTGTCGACGCGGATGCCGGGACCGCCCGGCGCGTGCCACAGGCGCACCGGCCCGGGCGAAGGCATGAAGGTCTTCGGGTCCTCGGCGTTGATGCGGCACTCGATCGCGTGCCCGCGGATCTGCACGTCGCTCTGCGTGTAGGCGAGTCGTTCGCCGGCGGCGATCAGCAGCTGCGCCTTCACCAGGTCGATCCCGGTGATCAGTTCCGTGACCGGATGCTCGACCTGGATGCGGGTATTCATCTCGATGAAGTAGAACTCGCCGTCCTCGTAGAGGAACTCCATGGTGCCGGCGCTGCGATAGCCGACCGCGCGGCAGGCCTCGACGCAGCGCTCACCCATGAGGCGTCGCTGGCGCACGGTGATGCCGGGAGCGGGAGCTTCCTCAATCACCTTCTGATGGCGGCGCTGCATGGAGCAGTCGCGCTCGCCCAGGTGGATGACGTTGCCATGGGCGTCTGCCAGCACCTGGAACTCGATGTGCCGCGGCCGCTCGAGGAATTTCTCCATGTAGACCTGATCGTTGCCAAAGGCGGCGCGTGCCTCGGCACGCGTGATGCCGATGGCATTCAGGAGCGACGCCTCGGTGTGCACCACGCGCATGCCGCGCCCGCCGCCACCGCCGGAAGCCTTGATGATCACCGGATAGCCGATATCGCGCGCCACCCGCAGGTTCTCGTCGGCGTCCTCACCCAGCGGCCCGCCGGAGCCGGGCACGCACGGCACGCCGTGGCTTTTCATCACCCGCAGCGCCGACACCTTGTCACCCATGGTGCGGATGGTCTCGGCCTTGGGGCCAACGAACACGAAGCCGCTCTTCTCGACGCGCTCGGCGAAGTCGGCGTTCTCGGACAGAAAGCCGTAACCGGGATGGATGCCGACCGAATCGGTCACTTCCGCGGCGCTGATGATCGCCGGCATGTTGAGATAGCTCTGCGCCGAGGGCGGCGGGCCGATGCACACCGACTCATCGGCCAGCAGTACGTGCTTGAGGCTGTAGTCGGCGGTCGAGTGCACCGCCACGGTCTTGATACCGAGCTCGCGACAGGCGCGCAGGATCCGCAAGGCGATCTCGCCGCGGTTGGCGATGACGATCTTCTCGAGCATGCCGGCCTATTCGACGACGAACAGTGGCTGGCCGAACTCAACCGGATCGCCGTTATGGGCCATGACTGAGGTGATGCGGCCGCTCTTGTCCGCCTCGATCTGATTCATCATCTTCATGGCTTCGATGATGCACAGCACCTGGCCGACCTTGATCTCGTCGCCGATCTCGACGAACGGCTTGGCGCCCGGCGAGGGCGAGGCATAGAAGGTGCCCACCATCGGCGCGGTGATGACGTGCTCGTTGGGTTTGGGCTTGTGGGCAGCGCTCTCGGCCGCGGGCGCGACGGCCGCAGGCGCCGCCAGCGCGCCGGCCGCAGCCGGCGCCGCCGCGACGTGCGTGAACTGCGGCAGCAGGTGCGCGGCAGTGGCGACCGGCATGCGACTGATACGCACCGCCTCTTCGCCCTCCTTAATCTCGATTTCGGCGATGCCGGACTCTTCCAGCAGCTCGATGAGTTTTTTGATTTTTCGAATGTCCATGCCTGGAATACCCCAAAGGATGCAGTGGTCGGAGAGGCGCGCGCCGACTTCAGGGCACGCGGGCCAGCTGCTGCGCGGCGGCGCGTACCGCCGCCTCGTAGCCATAAGCGCCCAGTCCGCAGATCACCCCGACGGCGATGTCGGAGAAGTAAGAGTGACGCCGGAACGCTTCCCGCGCGTGCGTGTTGGAAAGATGTACCTCGATGCACGGCAGCCCGGCGGCCAGGACCGCATCGCGCAGCGCGATGCTGGTGTGCGTGAAGGCGCCGGGGTTGATGATCAGGAAAGCGATGCCCTCGGTCCGCGCCCGGTGAATACGCTCGATCAACTCGTGCTCGGCGTTGCTCTGGAAGCTGAGCAGCTCGTGCCCGCTCTCGGCCGCCACGGTCGCCGCGCGCGCCTCGATGGAGGCGAGCGTCGTCGTGCCATAGAGGTGGGGCTCCCGCGCACCCAGCAGGTTGAGATTGGGGCCATTCAGCAGCAGCAGCCGCGCCATGTATGCGAGAGCCAAAAAAGCGACCGGGCGCGAATGTAACCTAATCCGCGCCTATTTGGGTACTTCCTGCATCGATTTTCGAGGATCCTGCTGGAATGTGCTCGGATCGGTTTACGCTCCGGAGGCACCCCGGGCCGCCTGGGTCTTCTCCAGGCCCTCCGCGATCTGCGCCCGGGCCTGTACGAGGGACAAGATCCCGGCATCGACGTCCCGGGTGCGATCCAGGATCAGCTCTGCCTCATCCCGGTGCAGCTCGCCGACCTTGAGAGCGACGAGCTCGCCCTTGCGGTCTGCGAAGACACTGAAGGGGAGTACGGTGTCCATGCCGAAGGCGCTCGCCGCCGTGAGCCCGCCGTCCTCCCCCACGAGCACAGGATAATCGATCCCCGAAGCGGCAGCATACTTCCGCACGTCATCGCGTAAATCGACCGCGATGCCGACAATTTCGAGTCCGTCCGAAGCGTGTTCGCGCCTCAACTTCTTGAGGAGGGGGATTTCCCGGCGACACGGCTCGCACCAGGTGGCCCAGAAATTGATCACCAGCGGCTTGCCGCTCCAGTCGGACAGATGACGCACCGACCCCCCGAGGTCGGGAAGCGCGATTTCAGGAAGGTGCTCCGGGACGGTGCGGGTGGGGGCGGGCTCCTGGGCTGGCAGCGCGGCGGGCGCCGGCCCTGGCACGGCGCGCAGCGTGCTTGCGGGCGGTTGCGTGAGCTGGCGCGCCAGGAAGCCCACCAGAAGTGAACCCACCAGAACCCCGGCGACCAGCAGAACCCCCCGGGCGCGCCGCGGGGTCCCGGATCCCGGCTCGTTCAAGGGGCGTGCGGCGCCGGCGCGTTGCCGGAGCCGGCACTCATTTCACGGCGGAGATCGGCGGCCTCGGTCGCGCCCCTAACCGGAGCGTTCGCTGCCGCGGTCAGATGGAGCGTGATCTGCTTGGTCACCGGCGGGTAGCAGATGCCGGCAGGCTCCGAGCAGCCTTGATAGGTCACCTGCAGCGGCAGTGACAGTGCACCGCTGCGGCCGCGCGCGACGGGCACGATCACCGAAAGCTCGTGGTGATAGATCTCCTGCCGTCCGAAGTACTCATCGTTCTTGATCTGGCCCGCCGGGAACTGCGGCGTTCCAAGTTGCGCGCTGGTACTCGAGGTCGTGATCTTGATGCGCGAGCGGTAGAGATAGTCGCCCTCGGCAATCTCCCAGTTGAGCCGCACGCGGTCGCTTCCCTGCGCCATCGCATCAAGGCGGAAGGCCTGATCGACCGGCAGCGGATCGTTCGGGCTGCCTTTGGCCGCTTTCAGCACGGCATCGATGCCGCCCTGTTGCGCCGCCGCAGACTGGCCCGCGGAGGGGCTGCTCTGAGCGAGCGCCGTCCCGCAGAGGATCACCAGCGTGAGTGCAGGAATATGTCGAATGGGAAGAGGACTCATAGTGTCGTCTGTTATAGCTCAGACCCTGGGTGAACGGCAGGGACTCCGGTGGGTTGTGGCAGGGATCGGGGTGTTCCGCCGCCCTGCGGGCCCCAGCTTGGCGCTGGGACGCAGTCAGATGCGGGGACAAAAAAACTGCGCGCGCGACTTGAATTTGGGAGCCTCATCCCTATCATTAGCAGTCGCCGGGGGTGAGTGCTAACGCGCACCTGGCACAAAAACCATCCATTCATCAATGTCTTAAGGAGCGTTCACATGAAGATTCGTCCTCTTCATGACCGCGTCATCGTGAAACGTCTGGAAGAGGAGCGTACCTCTCCGGGCGGCATCGTGATTCCCGATACCGCGGCTGAAAAGCCGATGCAGGGAAAGATCGTGGCGGTCGGCAAAGGAAAGATTCTCGAAGATGGCCAGGTGCGTCCCCTGGACGTAAAGGTCGGCGACCGGATCCTGTTCGGCAAATACAGCGGGAACGAGGTCAAGGTCGACGGTGATGATCTCGTGGTCATGCGTGAAGAAGACGTCATGGCTGTGATCGAAGGCAAGTAAGAGGCTCACGACAATGGCAGCTAAAGAAGTTCGTTTCAGCGATGACGCACGTCAGCGGATGTTCCGCGGCGTCAACGTCCTCGCGAACGCCGTCAAGGCAACGTTGGGCCCCAAGGGCCGCAACGCAGTACTCGAGAAGAGCTTCGGCGCCCCCACCGTCACGAAGGACGGTGTCTCGGTCGCGAAGGAAATCGAGCTCAAGGACAAATTCGAGAACATGGGCGCGCAGATGGTGAAGGAAGTTGCTTCCAACACCTCCGACGAGGCTGGCGACGGTACTACCACCGCCACCGTGCTCGCCCAGGCGATCATCCGCGAGGGCCTCAAGGCCGTCTCCTCGGGCCGCAACCCGATGGACATCAAGCGCGGCATCGACAAGGGCGTCATTGCAGCCGTGGAAGAGCTGAAGAAGCTCTCCAAGCCCTGCAAGGACTCCAAGGCGATTGCCCAGGTCGGCACGATCTCGGCGAACGCGGACGAGTCGATCGGTAAGACCATCGCTGAGGCGATGGAGAAGGTCGGCAAAGAGGGCGTGATCACCGTCGAGGAAGGCTCGGGGCTGCAGAACGAGCTGGAAGTGGTCGAGGGCATGCAGTTCGACCGCGGCTACCTCTCGCCGTACTTCATCAACAACCAGCAGAACCAGACCGCCGAGCTCGAGAAGCCGGTGATCCTGCTGGTCGACAAGAAGATCTCCAACATCCGCGAGCTGCTGCCGCTGCTCGAGGGCGTGGCCAAGTCCGGCCGCCCGCTGCTGGTGATCGCCGAGGACGTCGAGGGTGAGGCGCTGGCGACCCTGGTCGTCAACAACATCCGCGGCATTCTCAAGGTTGCCTCAGTGAAGGCGCCCGGTTTCGGCGACCGCCGCAAGGCCATGCTGCAGGACATCGCCACTCTGACCGGCGGCACGGTGATCTCGGATGAGGTTGGCCTGTCGCTCGAGAAGGCGACGATCAACGACCTGGGCGAGGCCAAGAAGGTGGTGGTGGAGAAGGAAAACACCACGATCATCGACGGTGCCGGCAAGCCCGCCGACATCAAGGCGCGCATCGAGTCGATCCGTCAGCAGGCTGAGGAAGCCACCTCCGACTACGACAAGGAGAAGCTGCAGGAGCGTGTCGCCAAGCTCTCCGGCGGCGTCGCCGTGATCAAGGTCGGTGCTGCCACCGAGATCGAGATGAAGGAAAAGAAGGCCCGCGTCGAGGACGCCCTGCACGCAACCCGTGCAGCCGTGGAAGAGGGCGTGGTGCCGGGCGGCGGTGTCGCTCTGATCCGCGCGCAGAAGGCGCTCGACAAGCTCGAGACGGCCAACGAGGACCAGCACGTGGGCGTGCGCATCCTGTCGCGTTCCATCGAGGAGCCGCTGCGCCAGATCGTCGACAACGCAGGCGAGGACGCCGCGGTGATCCTCAACCGCGTCAAGGAAGGCAAGGGTGCCTTCGGCTACAACGCCGCGAGCGGTGAGTTCGGCGACATGCTGGACGCCGGCATCCTGGATCCGACCAAGGTGACGCGTCTTGCACTGCAGAACGCCGCCTCGGTGGCCGGCCTGCTGCTGACGACCGAAGTGATGGTGGCGGAGGCTCCGAAGGACGAAGAGCACAGCCATGCTGGCCCGCCGGGCGGCATGGGCGGAATGGACATGTAAAACCCTCTCTAAAGAGGTATCGATTCCGTCATCAACAGCCGATAGTCTTTACATAACAGTTAAGGGTGGCGTCCGGTTCACCGCCGGACACGCCCCGAAAGCCGCGGAACAAGACCCCCTATTCCGCGCATTCCTCGCAGGCCCCTCACTGAGGGGCCTGTTTTTTTCTGCCAACCGCCTCCGCGCTGCTGCGCTGCCCTTCCTAAGCGCGCCACAGCGGTTTATCGTGGTGAAAACACGGAGGCTCACATGCTTCAGCTTCGTTACAGCAGCCTGCTCGCCTGCGGGGTGCTGGCAGCCCTGACTGCCTGCAACCATGAAGGCCAGGACGAAATGAGCTGGGCGCGAGCTGCGCTCGAGCGCAACACCGCCATTGAAGTCGTCGCGGCCGATCAGAAGACGCACACCTTCACCGTGCGCGATAAAGCAACCGGTGCGGTGAGCACCATTCGCGCTGATGATGTCACCGCAGGTCCGGCGCTCACGGCCGCGACCGCCGCAGCCGCAGCGCCCGCCACTGCACCGGCTGCGACCGCCGCCGCGGCGACCACCGCGGCTGATTCCGCGGCAAGCGCAACGTCCGCCGCGGCGACCTCGCTGCCTGAAGAGCAGGCCGCGGCCCCCGAGGCCGCGCCGGCGATGCACGTGCAGTCCTCATCGCTGACTCCGCAGGGCACCGCGGCCACCGAGGCGACCCCCGGTCGTGTGCTCGAATCCGGGCCCGGCTACTCGATCAAGGCTGCCAACGCTGGCGTCACGGCCGGCGCCCCGGGTGCAGCGCGCGACACGGGGATGACCAACGCGCCGCTCGAGCGACGCTACGAGCCGATCGTGTGCCAGGGCGCGCGGCTGGTGCACATCGACAACCGCAATCTGGTGTTCACTGGCGATGCCGTGAGTGCCCAGGACGGCTGCGAGATTCACATCACCAACAGCCACATCACCGCCACTGGCATCGGCGTGTCGGCGCGTGCGGCCAACGTTCATATCGACAACAGTTTGATTGAGGGCGATCAGGCCTCGATCGATGCCTCCGAGGGCGCCCAGGTGTATGCCGCGTCCTCGCACTTCAAGGGCCTCAGCCGCCGGCTCGACTCGGCCGCGTTTCACGATCTCGGGGGCAACATCTGGAACTGACCGCGGGGGCCACTGCCAGCCCGGAGCTGGCGGCCCTCGTCGAGCGCGCGCTCGCTGAGCTCAACGCCCACGAGCGCGCGCGCGCCTGTCTCGCCGGCGCGCCGCCGGCCCTTCGCGAAAGTCTGCCTGCGGTACTAGCCGCGAGCGATTTTGTCGCGCGCTCCATCGCCGGCGATGCCGAGCTTTTCTGCACCCTGCTCACGGACGGTGACCTCGAGCGGCCGCTCAGCCAGGCCGATTACGCTGCGCGCGCGCAGGCGCTAGCGCTCAACGCCGAGATGCCCGAGCCGGCGGTGCTGCGGGTGCTGCGGCGCTGGCGCCGGCGTGAGCTGGTGCGGATCGCCTGGCGCGATCTGGCAGGATGGGCGGACCTGAACGCGACCCTGGCTGAGCTCAGTGCTTTTGCGGAGGCGGCCATCGTCAGCGCGCTGCAACACGCACAGCGTTCCCTGGTGCTGCGCTATGGCGAGCCGCGTTCCGCGGCGGGCGAACGCCAGCCGCTGGTGATCATCGGCATGGGCAAGCTCGGCGGCGGCGAGCTCAACTTTTCTTCTGACGTCGATCTGGTGCTGCTGTTCCCGGAGCACGGCGACACCGACGGCGCGCGCGGCATCAGCAATGAGGAGTTCTTCACGCGGCTGGGCCAGGGACTCGCACGGCTGCTGGAAACGCCCACCGCCGATGGCTTGGTGCTGCGCGTGGATCTGCGGCTGCGGCCATTCGGCGAGTCGGGTCCGCCGGTGGCGAGCTTCGCCGCCTTCGAAGACTATCTGCCCCGGCACGGCCGCGACTGGGAGCGCTACGCCTATGTGAAGGCGCGCGCGCTCACCGCCCCTGAGCGCTACGCCGAGCTCGAGGCGGCCGCGGTGCGCCCGTTTGTCTACCGGCGCTACCTCGATTACGGCGTGTTTGCGAGCCTGCGCGAGATGAAGGCGCTGATCGAGCGCGAGGTCGAGCGGCGCGAGCTTGCCGACGACATCAAACTCGGCCCCGGCGGCATCCGCGAGATCGAGTTCATCGTGCAGGCGCTGCAGCTGACCCGCGGCGGGCGCGACCGCCGGCTGCAGACCCCCTCCTTGCTGGCAGCACTCGCGCGCCTGCAGGAGCTGCGGCTGCTGCCGGACGAAGTCGCCGGCGAGCTCAGCGAGGCGTATGTGTTTCTGCGCCGCCTGGAGAATCGCCTGCAGATGCTGGACGACGCCCAGGTGCACCGCCTGCCGCTGCACGAGCTGCCGCGCGCACGCATCGCGCGCGCCATGGATCTGAGCGACTGGGCGGCGCTGCAGCAGGCGCTCGAGTTGCAGCGCGCGCGCGTGCGCCGTCACTTCCAGCTGCTGATCTTCGCTGGCGGCCAGCCGCAGCGCGCGGCGGTGCGCATCGATCTTGGCCGCTTCTGGGACGATCCGGCCGAGAGCGCGGCGCTGACTGCCGCGCTCGCCGGCGCGGGTTTCACCGACAGCGCAGAAGTGGCGCGCCTGCTGCTCGAGCTGCGCGCCTCCGCGCTGGTGCGCAAGCTCGATGAGCCCGGGCGTCGGCGTCTGCAGGCGCTGCTGCCGGTGCTGCTGGCGGACGTCGCGCAGAGCAGCGCGCAGCTGCCGGTGCTGCGCCGCGTGCTCGCCATCATCGAGGCGACCGGCAAACGCTCGGCCTATTTCGCGTTGCTGCAGGAGAACGGCGCGGCGCGCGCCCGCCTGGTCGAGCTATGCCGGCACGGGGATTTCCTCGCCGCGCAAATCGCCGCGCATCCGCTACTGCTCGATGAGCTGATCGACGCGCGGCTGCTGACGCAACGCCCGACGCGTGCGGATTTCGCGCGCGAGCTCGCTGAGCGTATGGAACAGCTGACCGAGGACGAGCCGGAGCTGCAGGTCGAGGCACTGCGCCAGTTCCAGCGCGCGGCGCTGTTCCGCGTCGCGGTCGCCGATCTCACCGGCGTGCTGCCGCTGATGCAGGTGAGCGACCGGCTCACCGACATCGCCGAGCTCATTGTCGAGCGCGCACTGCAGCTCGGCTGGCGGCAGATGACGGCGCAATTCGGCGTACCCAGCTGCGGTGCGGGAGCCGAGCGCCGGCCCGTCAACATCTGTGCGCTGGGTTACGGCAAGCTCGGTGGCAGAGAGCTCGGCTACTCGTCCGACCTCGACCTGGTATTTCTGCACGACTCGCACGGTGACCGCCAGGAGACCAGTGGCGCGCGCCCGATCGACAACCAGCTGTTCTTCGTGCGCCTGGCGCAGCGCATCGTGCATCTGCTCACCATGCACTCAGCCGCCGGGCGGCTCTACGAGGTCGACGTGCGTCTGCGCCCGAGCGGCAAGGGCGGTCTGCTGGTGACCCACATCGATGCGTTCGCCGAATATCAGCGCCACGAGGCCTGGACCTGGGAGCACCAGGCACTCCTGCACGCGCGCGCGGTGGCCGGCGACGCGCAGTTGCGCGCGCGCTTCGAGGAAGTGCGTCTGGACGTGCTGTGCCACCACGTGCGGCGCGACAGCCTGCGCAGCGAGGTGCGCGGCATGCGCGAGCGTATGCGGCGCGAGCTCTCCAAAGGGGATGCGGCCCACTTCGACGTCAAGCAGGACGGCGGCGGCATTGCCGACATCGAGTTTCTGGCGCAGTACTGGGCGCTGCGGTGGGCGGAGCGTTACCCGCCGGTGGCGTGGTTTTCCGACACCATCCGCCAGCTGGAATCGGTGGCCTCCGCCGCGCTCGTGCCGCAGGCTGACGTCGATGTCCTCACCGGCTCCTACCGCGCCTACCGTGCGCGCAGCCACCACTTGTCGCTCGACGGCGTCGCGGCGATCGTCCCGGCGGCGGAGTTCTGCGAGCGCCGCGCCGCGGTCACGACGCTGTGGCAGCGCACGATGGTCGATGAAGCCTGAAGCCGCCGGCTATAATGGCCGCCCCAGCCGCGGGACCCGAGTCTGACAATGGTCGCGACAGCCAAGCCGCTCATCGAAGCCAACGCGCAGAACCAATACGAGGTGAGCGCCGAGGATCTGCCGCTGTGCTGCCCGATGCCGCAGATGTATCTGTGGAATTCGCACCCGCGCGTCTACCTGCCGGTCGAGGACACCGGCTGGGCCAAGTGTCCCTACTGCGGCGCCGAGTACACGCTGCAGCGCTGAGCGCGGCGCCGCTGCCGGCCACCGAGCGGCCCGCGCCTGCCGTGCGCGGCTAACGGCTCACGGCGAGCCGTACCCCCAGCCCGATGAACAGCGCACCCACCGCGCGGTCGATGAGCGTGCGCAGGTTGGGATTGCGCACAAAGAACTGCTGCAGGCGCGCCGCGGCGAACGCGAGCACCAGACACCAGAGCAGGCCGGTGGTGATGAAAGTGGCGCCGAGGCTGAGCAAAGCCAGCGTACGCGCCTCGCTGTGCACAGCGACGAACTGCGGCAGGAAGGCCAGAAAGAACAAGGCCACCTTGGGGTTCAGCAGGTTGGTGAAAATGCCCTGCAGGAAGGCGGCACGCGGCGTCGCCGCGCTGACCGCGGCAGCAGCGGCTGCCGGTGCGCTGCGGGCGAAGAGCAGCCGCGTACCCAGATAGAGGAGATAGAGGGCCCCCAGCAGCTTGACAACCGTAAAGGCGACCAGCGAGGTCGCCAAGAGCAGCGACAGGCCGAGTGCTGCGGCGAGCGTGTGGCCGAGGCTGCCGACCGCGATGCCGCAGGCGGCGGCGATCCCGGCACGCAGTCCGCCGGTGAGGCTGCGGCCGATGATGAAGAGGGTGTCCTGGCCCGGCGTCAGGTTGAGCAGCACGCCGGTCAGCAGGAACAGCCAGTAGTCGTGCATGCCGGACACGGCTAGCGGTACTGCTTGTAGGATTTTTCCTCGACCAGGCGCGAACCGAGCTGCTGGTTGATGCGCTTCTTGATTGCCGCGCGCTCGTCGTTCGATACGTACACCGCCCGCGCCAGCTCGATGAAGTCGCGGTCGAAGGTCTGGCGGGCTTCCTTGTCGCGGATGCGGTCCTCGATGTCCCACAGCCGCTCGTTGACGTTCTGCAGTGCTCGCTCCTCGAGCGCCAGGTCGTGCGCGGCGGCGCCGCTGTCCTGCCAGGTCTGCTCGAGCAGCGCTAGTTCCACCTTGACGTTGGCGAGCTTGGCGGCTTCCTGGATCCGCGCCACCTTGATCCGCAGGATAGTGATCTTGTCGAGCAGCTCCCCCGGAGAGAGCGGCACCAGTATGTCGTTCATGACCGCGATCCTAGCAACTCGTCGAGCTTGGCGGCGACCCGTTCGACGCTGATCAGATCCATGACCCCGCGCTCCTCGATCTTGTGATTCCAGGGGAGCGCTGCGACCGCACAGCCGCGGTAGGCGCGTGCCGCCTCCGGATAGGCATCCACGCACCAGCGTCCCGACAGATACGGGCCGCTGCGCAGCGGGTTGGTGGCGGCATACAGGCCGAGGACCGGTGTGCCCACCATGGTCGCCATGTGCGCTGGCCCGGAATCGGGCGTGAGCAGGAGGCTGGCGCGTGCCAGCAGTCCGAGCAGTTCCGGCAGCGTGTCGCGGCCGATCTGATTGAGCAGCGGCACGCCCGCCAGGCGCTCGATCTGCGCGCCGGTGCGCTGCTCCAGCTCGCTGCGACCGCCCGCGAGGATGACGCGCAGGCCGCCTCCGGCGGCGTGCGCGGCGATGGCGGCGTAGCGCGCCGCAGGCCAGTTGCGCAGCGGGTGACTGGAGCAGGGACTGATGACCAGCGTCGGCTGGCGGTCCGGGATGAGGCGCGCCGCGTAGGCGCGCGCCTGCTGCGGCAGCGGCACATCCCAGCGCAGCAGACGCTCGTGCACTCCCAGCGCGCCGAGGAAGCCGAAGAAGCTGTCGAGCACGTGCTCGCGCGTGCGCGGCGCGATGCGCGCGTTGGTAAACAGCCACTGCAGCTCGCCGGCGCGGGCGCGGTCGAAGCCGAGTTTCACTGCGGCCGGCACACACAGCGCCACCAGACTGGCGCGCAGCGACAGCTGCAGGTGCAGCAGCACGTCGAAGCGGCGCGCACGCAGCTGGCGGCGCAGGGCGGGCAGCGCCGCCAGGCCAGCGCGCTTGTCGACGGTGATAAACTCCACGCCCTCGACGAGGCTCATGAGGCGCGCTTCGCTCTTGCCGATGATCCAGGTCAGTTGCGTTGCCGGCCATACCTGCTGCAGCGTGCGCACGAGTGGCAGCACATGGCAGGTATCACCGATCGCCGACAGCCTGAGGATGCAGACACTGCGCGGCGGTTCGGCGAGAGGCAACAGCATGATGGAGTCAGTTTGTGAGTGAGCGCACGGCGCTCGGCCCAGAAGTGAAACGCAGCGCAGCCGCGGGCGGCGCCATGCTATATGACGGCTCGCGGGCGGGCAATTTGACTGCGGAGTGGTTCGATCCGCGCTACTGGGCCAACCGCGGCGAGCTCGAGGGCCACGCGCGCGGGCGCGGCGCGGTGTGGTTCATCCGCAGCGCCGACGGGCGCCGCTATGTGCTGCGCCACTATCGCCGCGGCGGACTGCTGGCGCGCCTGCGTGGTGACCGTTACGGCTGGCGCGACGAGAACAGCACGCGCGCGTTTGCCGAATGGCAGCTGACCTATCGACTGCACCGCGCCGGCCTGCCGGTCGCAGCCCCAGTGGGCGCGCGTTACCAGCGCGCCGGCGGCAGCTACCGCGCCGACCTGATCACCGAGCGGCTGCCCACCGTGGGCACGCTGGCGCAGTGTCTGCACACCGGCGCACTCTCGGTGAGCACCTGGATCGCGATCGGCCGCTGCATCCGGCGCTTCCACGATCTCAACGTGTGCCACGCCGATCTCAACGCGCACAACGTGCTGCTGAGCGAGGAGGATGTCTACCTGGTCGACTTCGACCGCGGCCGGCTGCGCGCCCCGGGACTGTGGCGCGACGGCAATCTGGTACGCCTGCGCCGCTCGCTCGAGAAGGTGACCTGGGGACTGCCGGCCGAGCGCTTCGGTGAATCCGATTGGTTCGGGCTGCTGGATGGTTATCGCCAGTCCGCCAGCAAGAGCGAAGCGCTACCGGCCCAGCGGATTTAGCCGTTGCGCTTCCTCTATCTTGTCGGCGTCTACCTCGCCGCACCGCTCGTCTCACTGCTGCTGCTGTGGCGCGGCTTCGCCGACCGCAGTTACTGGCACAACTTTGCCGAGCGCTTCGGCTTCGGCG
>DATHMN010000178.1:0-53997 GCA_035487135.1 Steroidobacteraceae bacterium
ACCGGATTACGTTGAACTACACCATTTACGATGAATCGTCGCGGGTCACCGCGGCGCGTTAAACGAGATAGAGAAAAATGGCAAACGCACACGCCCCTGACACCAGTCACTACTACGTACCTCACGACAGCCCATGGCCGATCCGGGGCTCGGTCGCGTTGTTCGCCATCATGCTTGGCGCGGTCGCGTTCTTTAACGATTGGGCCGGCGGCTGGGCGTTCCTGCCCGGCGCGATCCTGATCGCCTACATGTTCTTCGGTTGGTTCTCGACCGTCATCGGCGAGAGTCAGCACGGCACCTACAACGACCAGGTGGACCGCTCCTTCCGCATGGGAATGATGTGGTTCATCTTCTCCGAGGTCATGTTCTTCGCCGCCTTCTTCGGCGCGCTCTTCTACGCGCGCACGCTGTCGGTGCCGTGGCTCGCGGGGCAGGGCGTGAAGGTATTCACGAACTTCCTCCTCTGGCCGCACTACGAGGGCACCTGGCCCACGAACGGCCCGGGGCACGTCGGTGGCCACGCCGACTCGTCCTTCCAGACGATTGCGGCGATCGGTCTGCCGGCCATCAACACGGCGATCCTGCTGACGAGCGGTATCACCATCACGATCGCTCACCACGCTTTGCGCGCCAGCAAGCGCGGCACGCTCAAACTGTTCCTGGCGCTGACGTTTCTCTTAGGGTTCACCTTCGTCGGCTTCCAGGCCCATGAGTACGGCGAGGCTTACCGTGATATGGGCCTGCGCCTGTCGACCGGCATCTACGGCTCGACCTTCTTCATGCTCACAGGCTTCCACGGACTGCACGTGACCATCGGCGCGATCATGCTGCTGATCATCTGGCTGCGGGTGCTGAAGGGACACTTCACACCCACGCGCCACTTCGCCTTCGAGGCGGTCGCCTGGTACTGGCACTTTGTCGATGTGGTGTGGCTGGGACTCTTTATCTTCGTGTACTGGCTCTAGCGGCCCGGCCGGCCCTCGCCGCGCCGTCACGGCTGCAGCGACGGCAGCGCTGCGTGCGGCGTGACGATGCCGAAGTACCAGCCCAGCATCAACAGCGCGAACAACAGCAGCGACAGTCCGATGCGCACGGTGAGCGCACGCGCGAGCTTCGCCGAGCCCTCGGCCGTGCCGCGCGACAGCTGGTAAAGCGCCGAGCCGAGGCTCGCGAGAATGCCGAGAAAACACAACAGCGTCAGCAGGCGGGCCAGGGGATGCATAGCGCCGGAGTGTAGCGCGTGCCGCCGCTAGCAGCCGGCCGGCGCGTGTTCGCCCCCACGCCGGGTTTCACGCTGCTGGCCGTGGCGCTCGCCGCGCTGTGCGTCGCGCTCGGGGTATGGCAGTGGCGACGCGGCAGTGCACGCGAGGCGGCGTGGCAGAGCTTCGAGCGCGGCGCCGCGGTGCTGGTCGAGCTGGGCGACCGGCCGCTGACGGACGTCCCGCTGTTCCAGCGGGTGCGACTGCGCGGCCGGCTCGACGGCGCTCACCAGTTCCTGCTCGACAACCGCACCCACGCCGGCCGCGCCGGCTACGAGGTACTGACACCGCTGCAGCGCCCGGCGGGTGTGGCGGTGCTGGTGGACCGGGGCTGGGTGCCCTTCACCGGCACGCGCGCGCAGCTGCCGGACGTGCGCCTGCCGGCCGCGGACGATATCGCGCTCAGCGGGCGCAGCGCACTGCTGCCGAGCCCGGGGCTGGCGGCCGGGCGGGCCGCACCCGCGCCCGCGGGGCCCTGGCCCAAGGTAACCAGCTACCCCGACATGCCGCAGCTGGCGCAGGCGCTCGGTGAGTCGCTCGGCGCACGCGTGCTGTTGCTCGATCCCCAGGCGCCGCTCGGCTTCGTGCGCGACTGGCAGGCCCCGGGTTTGCCGCCGCTGCGGCACTTCTCCTACGCGCTGCAGTGGTGGAGCTTCGCGCTGCTGGCACTCATCATCTGGGCGCTGCTCAGCCGCCGCCCGCCACGGCTGCCGGCATGAGCGCCGCCGTGCACACCCTGCGGCGGCGCAACCTGCGCACGCTGGCATTGCTCGCCGGCCTGTTCCTGGTGCCGCTGCTGTTGGCGTTCCTCACCTACTACGGCACCAGCTGGCGCCCGCTGGCGCACGTCAATCACGGCGAGCTGATCGTCCCGGCGCGGCCGCTGCCGCACACCCCGCTCGAACTGCTGGGCCCCGGCGCGCCATCCCAGGGGACACCCTTTGCCGGCAAATGGGCACTGGTGTACGTGGGCGATGGCGCCTGCGATGACGATTGCCGCGCGACGCTGCTGCTGATGCGCCAGACACGGCTTGCGCTCAACACCGACATGGGGCGCGTGACGCGCGTGTTCCTGGTCACCGCGCACTGCTGCGCATACGAGTTCCTCGAACGCGAGCATGCGGGCCTGGTACTGGTGAACGCACAGGGTGCGGCGGCCGCGGCGCTGCTCGCCGAGTTTCCGCCCGCACGGCACCACACACTGTTCGTGGTCGACCCGCTCGGCAACCTGATGATGAGCTACGATGCGGCCAAGAATCCTCGCGGGTTGCTCGAGGACCTGAAGAAACTTCTGAGGCTGTCGCAGATCGGCTGACCATGAGGCTCGCACGCTGGACACAGCGCCTGTGCATTGCAGGCGTGCTGCTGTGTTTCGTCGTGGTGGTGCTGGGCGCCTACGTGCGCCTGACTGCCGCCGGCCTCGGCTGCCCCGACTGGCCCGGCTGTTACGGTCAGCTGACACCGAACGGCGCCGCGGCGAGCGTCGCTGCCCAGGCCGCCTATCCGGGCCGGCCGCTCGAGCCGGCCAAGGCCTGGCACGAGATGATCCACCGTTACGCCGCCGGCAGCCTGGTCCTGGTGATCGTCGCGCTCGCCGCCATCGCAGTGGCGACCCGCCGCCGGCCCCTGGTGAGCCTGCCGCTGGCACTCGCGCTGGTCGCCACGGTGCTGCTGCAGGCCGTGCTCGGCATGCTGACGGTCACCTGGCAGCTGAAGCCCCTGATCGTGACGCTGCACCTGCTGTTCGGACTGACGACGCTCGGACTGCTGTGGTGGCTGACACTGTCGCTGCCGGCGGGTTCGTGGAACACCGCAGCCCTGCAGGGCCCGGCGCGCAGCATTCGCGGCGGCGGCGGTGCGCCGCAGGCGAGCGCGCGCCTGCTCACGCTGTTCGGGCTCGCGGCGCTGGTGCTGCAGCTCGCGCTCGGCGGCTGGACCAGCAGCAACTACGCGGCAATCGCCTGCCCCGACTTCCCCACCTGTCAGAACCTGTGGTGGCCGCAGCCGGACTTCCGCCACGCGTTCGTGCTGTGGCACGGACTCAACATCGATTACGAGGGCGGCGTACTGGCCACTCCGGCGCGCATCGCCATTCACCTCAGCCACCGGCTGGGGGCGCTGGTCACCACGGCGCTGCTCACGCTGGCGGCGCTGTTCGTGCTGCGGCGGCGCGGGCTGAGCGCGGCACGGCCACGGGCCTACCTGCTGCTCGGCGCGCTGCTCCTGCAACTCAGCATCGGTGTCTCCATGGTGCTCAAGGCCTTCCCGCTGTGGCTCGCCACGGCGCACACCGCCGGTGCCGCACTACTGCTGCTCGCCACGCTGGCGCTGCTGCGCGCGCTGAGTCCCCGTTAAGGCCCTGACGGCGCCGTACCCGCCCCGGCGGCTCTGCCGCGCGGCGCTGATCTGCTAGGCTCCGCCTCCCGATCCCCGCAGAAAAAGCCGTGGCGACTTCAACGGATTATGTCCCGGTGGTAGCGCCCGTCTGGCGGCGCTACCTGGCGCTGACGAAACCCAAGGTGGTGGCGCTCATCAGCTTCACCGCCATCGTCGGGACGCTGCTCGCCAGCCCCGGAGTGCCGCCGCTCAACGCGCTCTTGTGGGGCAACCTCGGCATCGCACTCGCCGCCGCCTGCGCCGCGACCATCAACCACGTGCTCGATCGCCGCATCGATGAGCAGATGGCGCGCACCCGCGCGCGCCCGCTGCCGAGCGGACAGCTGAACGAGCGCGAGGCGCTGCTGTTCGCGGCGGTGCTCGGCACGCTCGCGATGGCGCTGCTCGCCTTCCTGGTGAATCTGCTGACCGCGACGCTCACCTTCCTGTCGCTCATCGGTTATGCGGTCATCTATACCGTGTGGCTGAAGCGCGCCACGTCGCAGAACATCGTCATCGGCGGCGCCGCCGGCGCCGCCCCGCCGGTGCTCGGCTGGGCCGCGGTCACCAATACGATCGACCCGAACGCCCTGCTGCTGTTTCTCATCATCTTCGTATGGACTCCGCCGCACTTCTGGGCGCTCGCCATCGCGCGGCGCGAGGAGTACGCGGCCGCGGGCATCCCCATGCTGCCGGTCACGCACGGGCTCGCCTACACGCGTCTGCAGGTGCTGCTGTACACGGTTCTGCTGACCCTGGTCACGCTGATGCCGTACCTGACGCGCATGAGCGGTCTCATCTATCTTGCCGCGGCGCTGCTGCTGAACGCGGGCTTTCTCTACTACGCACTCGCCCTGAAGATCACCGCACGCGCGGAGTTGCCGATGCGCGTCTTCCGCTTCTCGGTGACCTACCTCATGTGGCTGTTCGCCGCACTTCTGGTCGATCACTACCTGCCCGCCTTCCGCGGGAACCCTTAAGTTTCATTGCGCACGGCGCGCCGCCATGGCCGCGCCCGAGGCAAGGGTTGAGTGCGGATCGGCACCAGCCGATCATTAGTGCCTCGAGGTGTCAGCACGCGCCATGCACAGGGAGATCGCCATGAGCCTCAGCCGGATCGGCACACTTGCAGCGTTTTCACTCCTCGCAGCGCCCGCCTGGTCAACACCCGTGAGCCTGCCGGTCGGTGGCATGGTGAGCCCGGTGCCGACGTACACCGGCACCGGCAAACCGACCGCGACCGTGCTGGCCGATACGGGTCTGCAGACCCAGATGCAGGGCGGCATCACCGTCGAGTTCGAGGAAGTGGCGCTCGATACCAGCCTGAATCCCGGCGGAGTCAGCTTCGCGTTCGCACTGCTGACCTCCAACAATCCGACGTCGCTCTCGGCGGCGCTGCCAGGTTTCAGCGCGCTGGTCGGCGGCCTGCCGGTGAGCACCTCGGTCGAGTCCTGCGATCCGTTTGCGGTCATGAGCACGCCGGTCACGGTGTGCGGCGAGGCCACCGGGACGGCCGCCCGCAGCGGCGCGCCCGGGGACGTGGTGACGTTCAGCGCGATCGGCAGCACCCCGGTCAGCGGTCCCGTAACGCTGTATCTCAGCAACGTCTACGGCGTATTCACCAATGCGCCGGGATTCGTCGACCCGCACGTGACGGTGTCCGACAACGGCTCGATCTTCACTTTCAACGGCATCGCGCCCTCCGGAACGAAGCCGGCACCCGAGCCCGGCACGCTGACTCTGCTGGCGCTCGGCCTGGTGGGCGGCGCGCTCGCGCGCCGGCGACGCAGCTAGGCTGCTGCGCGGAATCTTCCGCGGCAACGCCCTCTGCGGGCGTGGGCGGCCGCGCGCGCTCAGCGCGCGCTGGGGCGGTGTGCTAACGTGCCCTCGGATAAGAACTCGAATACGGGGGTTGATGGATGGCGATGCGTCTCGGGTTGCGCGCCCAGGTGTTGGTTTGCCTCACGCTCTGCGCCTGCTCGACGCCGCCTCCGCGGCCCCACGACGCGCCGGAACCCGAGTACACCGCAACGCTGCCGGGTCCGGCACCCTACCAGTTCGACTGCGACGCGCCCGAAGGCGTGCACAAGACGATCCATGTAGGCCTGCACCATGATCAGGTTCTGGTCACCGGCACCCTGACCCTGCTCGACCCGCGCATCGCACATGGCCGGCCGGCCATCGCCCAGGTGCGGCTCGCGGCTCCCGCGGGTGCGAATACTCGCGCGGCTGGATTCATGGCAGGCATCCAGATGAATTCACCGCATACCATCCTGTTCTACACCGCCGATGGCGATTACGACGAGCGCTTCGCGGCGTTATCGGCGACGACCCTGCCGATTCCCTTCCAGATGAAGCTCGCCGAGAACGAACTCATCGTCACCGCGGCAGGCGTCAGTAAGTCGATCGCCGTCGCCCACGTGAAGCGCAGCCATTTGACTCTGGAATGTTCCTCGGCGCACGTGGTCTTCGCCGACGTGCTGCCGAGCGTGTCCCACTAACAGCCGCGCTGGTTTGCGCTCAGACGCCTTTGCCCGTCGGGGCGCGCGTCAGCATCTGCTCCCAGGAGTAGAGCATGCGCCCCTTGAGCAGCAGCATCCCCGCCGAGCGATAGTGGTCCGCGTCGATCCGGCCCAGGTGCTCGGAGCCGTGATAGCCCGAGACCTCGGAGCCGTAGACCGACAGGATCGAATCGCCGATGACGCTGAAGCAGCCCTGCAGGGTGCCGAACATGGCGTTCTCGAACGTCCACTTGATGCTGGCATCGCCCGGCGCCGGCGGACGGATGAGGTAGGCGTGCACGAACTCGGTCGGCGGCGAGCCGAGCACCTTGAGCGTCCCGGACAGCACCCAGCAGTCGCTGCGATGCGCAATCTCGGTGCGCGAGTCGGTCTTGAGCGGCTCCCCGTCGGAGCGCCAGAGCGTTCCCGACCCGGTCCAGACTCCCGGCTCGAACAGAAACGTGTGGCTCATGGCGCCATTATGGCGTGCGCGCCGGTTTGGGGGTACGTTGGTTGCGGGCATTCGCACGGGCGCAGGACGCATCCATGTTGACCGAACGCATCTGGTCAGGGAACTCACTCCGCAACTTCCACTATCTCATCGCCTGCGCCGAAACCGGCCAAGCACTCGCGGTCGACCCGCTCGAGTGGCGTCTGGTGCTCGAGCGCGCACGTGAGCGTGGCTGGGAGATCACGCAAATCGTCAACACGCACGAGCACCACGACCACACCGGTGGCAACGAACCGCTGAAGGCGGCCACCGGCGCGCGGGTGCTGGCGCACGCGGGCGCGGCCGCGCGCATCGGCGGGGTGGACCAGGGCCTGAAGAAGGGCGATGTGATTCGCGTCGGCCGCAGCGTCGAGCTCGAGTGCCTCGATACCCCGGGACACACCATGACGCACGTCTGCCTGCTGGCGCACGGCGCGCAGGCCGGCCTCTACTGCGGTGACACGCTCTTCAATGCCGGTGCCGGCAACTGCTACAACGGCGGCTCGCCCGAGGCGCTCTACGACACCTTCGTCAGCCAGCTGGCGCGCCTGCCGGAAACGACCCAGGTCTACCCCGGGCACGAGTATCTGGCGCGCAATCTCGAGTTCACCCTCGACCGCGAGCCCGACAACGCCGCAGCGCAAACACTGCTCGCACAGGTGCGCCGCCAGGCGCCGGTGGACGCCACCGTGACCACGCTCGGCGAGGAAAAGCGCATCAACGCCTTCTTCCGCCTGCAGAACCCGGCGCTGATCGCTCGCCTGCGCGAGTCCTGCCCCGACCTGCCGGAGAAACCCGATGCGCGCACGGTATTCGTCCGGCTGCGCGAGCTGCGCAACCGCTGGTGATGCCGCCGCGCGCCGTGCGAGCCCTGCGCCTCGGCCTGAGCCTGCTGCTGCTGGCGGGCGCGCAGACCGCGGCAGCGCTCAGCCCGAGTGAGCGCGGCAGCGTGTCCGCGCAGGTGCGCAGCTTTGCCGCCGAAATCGCGCGCGCGGTGAGCCGCGACGGGCCGCTCGCCTGGCAGCGTTACTTCGTGAGCGGACCGGAGTTCTTCATGGGCGTGAACGGCGAGCTGCAGTTCGCCGATGGCGCGGCCGCGGCGCGCGGCATCGCCGCACTGCCGCACTTCATCCGCAAGATCACGCTCACCTGGGGCGATGACCTGCGCGTCGACCCGCTCACGCCGGACCTGGCGGTGCTGGTCAGTTCCTACACCGAAGTCATCGTGAGCCCGCAGGGCATCAGCCACACCGATCACGGCCTGTTCAGCGCGCTGGCAGAGCGGCGCGGCGCCGGCTGGCAATTGCGCGACGTGCACTGGTCGTCCAAGCCCCCTGCGCCGTGACGCAAGCGCGCGTGTTTACTGCGCGCAACCCGCACATGGCATTTCTTCAGGTGGTGACGGCCGGCACCGGCCGGCGCGCCAACATGTGCCGACGGGAAATGCGACGCCAGCCATCGCCACCGGCGTACGATCCCGTTAGGCTTGGCGCCATGCAATCGATGTTCTATCGACGTTGTTTCCAAGTCGCCACCGCTTTGGTGCTGGCGTATGCGCTGTGGGCGGTGCTGGTGCCGCTGAAGAGCGTCATCGGCTGGGCCATGGTACTGGCGTTCATCCTCTACCCGCTGCACTTGCGGCTGACGCGGCGCCTGAAGGGCCGCAGCGCGCTCTCCGCCGGCCTCATCACCGTGCTGACACCGTTTCTGGTGCTAGCACCGCTGTCGGTGCTGGGGGTGATGTTCGCCGGCCAGGTGGCGCGTCTGATCAGCTACCTGCGCAGCGGCCCCTCGCTTACCTACACCGACCTCATGAACCGTCTCGACCAGTACCCCTTCATCGCGCACGCGGTCAGCTGGCTGCGCGACTACACCGAGGTGGACCTGGCGCAGGTGCAGAGTTGGATCAGTGACAGCGCGCAGTCGCTGCTGAAGTCCGCCGCCTCGGTCGGCGGTAACGTCGCACTCGGCGTCTTCGGCACGCTGATCGGCTTCTTCATGATGCTGTTCATGCTGTTCTTCTTCCTGCAGGATGGCCGCACCATGTGGGTCGCGGTCACGCGTCTCATCCCGGTGGAGCCGGCGCGGCGCACCCAGCTGATGAAGTATCTGGCGGACGTCACGCGCGCGGTGGTGTTCGGCTCGGCGATCACCGCGCTGGTGCAGGGAATCATCGTCGGCATCGGCTTCGACATCGTCGGACTCCCCTCGCCGGTGGTGTTCGGCGTCATCGCGACCGTCGCCGCCTTCCTGCCGGCCGGGGCTGCCATCGTGCTGGTCCCGGCGATCCTCTACCTGGCAGTGACCGGACGCTGGGGCGCGGCGATCTTCCTCACCTGCTGGACCGCGGTGCTGTGGATCGTGGAGAACGTCCTGCGGCCGCTGCTCACCGCGCACCATGCCGAGGTGTCGACGCTGGCGATCTTCGTCGGCGCGATCGGTGGTGCGGCGGCCTTCGGCATCCTCGGGCTGATCGTCGGCCCGGTGCTGCTCAGCTTCGTGGTCGCGCTGGTGCGCTTCGCGCAGGAGCCGGTCGCGGCAGATGCCTGAAAGCGTGGCGGGCGCTTCCAGTAGAATGCGCCCCCCATGGATCTGTCCCCGATCCTCAATCCGCTGAACGACGCGCAGCGCGCCGCGGTCACAGCTCCTGCCGGCCCGGTGCTGGTGCTCGCCGGCGCCGGCAGCGGCAAGACGCGCGTGCTCACCCACCGCATCGCCTGGGTGATCCAGGCCGAGGGCGCCTCCCCGCACGGCATTCTGGCGGTCACCTTCACCAACAAGGCCGCCGGCCAGATGCGCCAGCGCGTCGAACAGCTGCTCGGCGTGCCGGGCAGTGCGCTGTGGATCGGCACCTTCCATGGCATCGCGCACCGGCTGCTGCGGCTGCACTGGCGCGAGGCCGGCCTGTTGCAGGGGTTCCAGATCCTGGACTCGGAGGACCAGCAGCGCCTGATCAAGAAGCTGCTGCGCTCGCTCGAGCTCGACGAGACGCGCTGGGTGCCGCGCGAGGTGCAGTGGTTCATCAACTCCAACAAGGATGAGGGCCACCGCCCGCAACACCTGAAGGACGGCGGCGATCCGACGCGCGCGCAGCTGCTGCGCCTGTACGCCGCTTACGAGGAGGCGTGTGCGCGCGCCGGCGTGGTCGACTTCGCCGAGCTGCTGCTGCGCGCCTACGAGCTGTGGCGCGACAACGCCGCGCTGCTCGCCCACTACCGGCGCCGCTTCGGCCACGTGCTGGTGGATGAGTTCCAGGACACCAATGCGATCCAGTACGCCTGGCTCAAACTGATCGCACCGGCGCAGGGCGGTGCCGCCGGCGGCTACCCGTTCGCGGTCGGTGACGACGATCAGTCGATCTACCGCTTTCGCGGCGCGCGCGCCGAGAACCTGCAGCAGTTCCGCCGCGACTATCCGCAGGCGCAGCTGTTCCGCCTGGAGCAGAACTACCGCTCCACCGGCACCATTCTGGAAGCCGCCAACGGGCTCATCGCCCACAACGCCGGGCGCCTCGGCAAACAGCTGTGGACCGCGGGCGAGCGCGGCGAGCCGCTGCACCTGTACACCGCCTTCAACGAGCGCGACGAGGCCGAATTCGTCACCCACCGCATCCGCGAGCACGTGGCGCACGGCGGCCTGCGGCGCGAGGTCGCAGTGCTGTACCGCTCCAACGCGCAGTCGCGCGTGTTCGAAGAAGCGTTCCTGTCGGCGCGCGTGCCCTACCGCGTGTATGGCGGCTTGCGTTTCTTCGAGCGCGCCGAGATCAAGGATGCACTCGCCTACCTGCGGCTGATCGCCAACCGCCAGGACGATGCCTCGTTCGAGCGCGTGGTCAATCTGCCGCCGCGCGGCGTCGGCGCCAAGAGCCTCGAAGTACTGCGCGAGCACGCGCGCGGTGCCGGCAGCTCGCTGTGGCAGGCGGCCGCAGCTGCCATCGGCAGCGGTGGCCTCGGCGCCAAGGCAGCCGGCGCCATCCACGGCTTCATGGCGCTCATCGAGCGGCTCGCCGGCGAGACGCGCGCGCTGCCGCTGCACGAGCAGGTCGACACCGTGCTCAGAGCCAGTGGTCTGATCGAGCACTTCAAGCGCGACAAAGCCGAGCGCGGCGAGGCGCGCGTCGAGAACCTGGACGAGTTGGTGAGCGCCGCGCGCGGCTTCGCCCCCGAGGGCGGCGCGGAGCTGCCGCCGCTCGAGAGTTTCCTGGCGCACGCGGCGCTGGAAGCCGGGGAGGGCCAGGCGGATGCCTGGGAGGACTGCGTGCAGATGATGACGCTGCACAACGCCAAGGGACTGGAGTTCCCGGTGGTGTTCCTCACCGGCATGGAGGAAGGACTGTTTCCGCACCAGCGCTCACTCAACGACCTCGACGGACTCGAGGAGGAGCGGCGCCTGTGCTACGTCGGCATGACCCGCGCCATGCGCCAGCTCTATCTCAGCTACGCCGAGCAGCGTCGCCTGCACGGCATCGACAGCTACGGCCAGGCCTCGCGCTTCATCCGCGAGATCCCCGAGGAGCTGATCGAGGAGGTGCGCCCGCGCGTGCAGGTGTCGCGCCCGGTGGCGGTCGGGCGTTTCCGCCCCGAAGAGCCGGCGGTGGCCGGCGTGCGCCTGGGCGCGCGCGTGCGCCACGGCAAGTTCGGCGAGGGCGTGATCCTCAACGTCGAAGGCAACGGTGCGCACGCGCGCGTGCAGGTGAGCTTTGAGCGCCAGGGCACCAAGTGGCTCATGGTGCAGTACGCGAACCTCGTGCCGCTATGAAGATCGTGATTCTCGGCGCCGGCCAGGTCGGGCGCACCGCCGCGCAACACCTCTCGCGCGAGGAGGCCAACGAAGTCACGGTGGTGGATCAGAACGAGGAGATCCTGCGCGAGCTGCAGGACCGGCTCGACGTGCGCACCGTGGCCGGCAACGCCGCCCACCCCTCGGTGCTCGAGGCCGCCGGCGCCGCCGAGGCCGAGATCATCGTCGCACTCACCTCCAGCGACGAAGTCAACATGATGGCCTGCGAGGTGGCGTTCGCGCTGTTTCGCACCCCCACCAAGATTGCGCGCATCCGCGCCGCCGAGTACACCAGCCGTCCGGAGCTGTTCGGCATGGACGGCCTGTCGGTGGACGTGTTCATCAGCCCGGAGCAACTGGTCACCGATTACGTCGAGCGGCTGATCCACCATCCCGGCACGCTGCAGGTACTGGATTTCGCCGACGGGCGCGTGCGCCTGGTGGGAGTGCGCGCGCAGCAGGGCGGGCTGCTGGTGGGGCAGACGCTGTCCGAGCTGCCCAAGCACCTGCCGAAGACCGCGGTGCGCGTCGTGGCCATCTACCGCGACGGGCGCGGCGTGCCGCCCGATGGCACCACGGTGATCGAGGCCGGCGATGAGGTGTTTTTCCTGGCGGCGCGCTACGACATCCGCAGCGTGCTGGCAGAACTGCGCCACGCCGACGAGCCGGCGCGGCGCATCATCATCGCCGGCGGCGGCAACATCGGCTTCCGCCTGGCGCGCACGCTCGAGAAGCACAACCAGGTGAAGCTGATCGAGCGCGACGCGGTGCGCGCGCGCAAGGTGGCCGAGCAGCTCGAGGGCGCCATCGTGCTGCACGGCGATGCTGCCGACGAGGAGCTGCTGATCGAGGAGAACATCGACAGCAGTGACGTGTTCGCCGCGCTCACCAACTCGGAAGAGGCCAACATCCTCTCGGCGATGCTGGCCAAGCGCCTCGGCGCCAAAAAAGTGATCGCGCTCATCAACCGCCCCTCGTACACCGAGATCGTCGAGTCGACCAGCATCGACATCGCCATCTCGCCGCAGACCATCACCATCGGCTCGCTGCTGGCGCACGTGCGCCGCGGCGACGTGGTGCGCGTGCACGCGCTCAAGCGCGGCGTGGCCGAGGCGCTCGAGGGCATCGTGCACGGCGACGAGCGCAGCTCGCGCATCGTCGGGCGCACGGTGGCGGAGATCCCGCTGCCGGAGGGCGCCTCCATCGGCGCGGTGGTACGCGGCGATGAGGTGATCATGGCGCACCACGACACGCGCGTGCTCGCCGGCGATCACGTGATCCTGTTTCTCGCCGACCGCCGCCATCTGGAAGCGGTCGAGCGCCTGTTCCTGCGCTCGCCGGGCTAGGCGCACCGCACGGTGTTCGCGGTCGCGCACGTTCTGGGTCTGCTGCTGGCGACCTTCGCGCTCACCTATGTGCTGCCGCTCGGCTGCTCGCTGCTGATGGGCGATGGCCTGTGGTCGCGCTTCCTGCTGGCCGCGCTGGTCACCGCCGGCTGCGGACTGCTGCTCGCCGTGCTCACCTGGACGCGGCGGCGGGAACTGAAGCCGCGCGACGGCTTCCTCTTGGTCACGCTCGGCTGGCTGCTGTTGTGTGCGGCGGCCAGCCTGCCGTTGTTCCTGACGCTGCCGGGCCTGTCCTTCACCGCCGGCTTCTTCGAGGCGGTCTCAGGTCTCACCACCACCGGCTCGACCATGCTCACGGGTCTCGACCAGCTGCCGCCGTCGCTCAACTTCTGGCGTCACGCGCTGCACTGGTTCGGCGGACTGGGCATGATCGTCATGGCGCTCGCGGTGCTGCCGCTGCTCGGGGTCGGTGGCATGCAGGTCTACAAGGGCTCGGCCGGCGGCCCGGTCAAGGACGAGCGCCTGGCGCCGCGCATCACCCAGACCGCCAAGCAGCTGTGGTTCGTCTACGCGCTCATCACCGTTGCCGGCATCGTCGCCTTGAGGATCAGCGGCATGTCGTGGTTCGATGCGGTGTGTCACGCCTTCTCCGCGGTCGGACTCGGCGGCTTCTCCACCCACGACCGCAGCATCGCCTTCTTCAACTCCCCCGCCATCGAGGCGGTGCTGATCGTGCTGATGGTGATCGCCTCGCTCAACTTCGCGCGCCACCTGATCGCGCTGCGGCGCCTGTCGCTCGCCGGCTATCGCCAGGACCCGGAGGCGCAGGCGATCTTCGTCATCCTGGCGGTGAGCGTCATCGGCGTCGCGGTGCTGCTCAACGTGCACGGGGTCTATGCAGGCTTCCTGCCGTGCCTGCGCGCGGCCGCCTTCAACGTCGTCTCGCAGGCCACCACCTCCGGGCTCACCACCCAGGACTACCAGGCGTGGCCGGTGTTCGCGCCCTACTGGATGCTGTTCCTGTCGTGCATCGTCTGCAGCACCGGCTCGACCGGTGGCGGCATCAAGATGTTCCGCACGCTGCTGCTGGCGCGCCAGGCGGGACGCGAGATGAAGCTGCTGATCCATCCGGCCGCGGTGGCACCGCTGCGCATCGGCGGCCGGCTGATTCCCGATGGCGTCGGCAATTCAGTGCTGGCATTCATCTTCCTGTATTTCATGACGGTGGCGCTGCTCACCTTCGCCATGCTGCTCACCGGCATGGATTTCGATTCCTCCTTCGGCGCGGTGGTGGCCTCAATCAACAACACCGCGCATGGCTTCGGTCCGCCGGGCGGCGTGCACAACTTCCATTCGCTGAGTGCGTTGCAGGCGTGGATCTGCGCCGCCGCCATGCTGCTCGGCCGCGTGGAGATCTTCAGCGTGATCGTGCTGTTCCGGCCGGTGTACTGGCGCAAGTAGGCGCGCGCGGCGCCCTCAGCTGTGGATGTAGCTCTCCAGCTGCTCGATCTGCTGCTGCTGTTCGGCCAGCACCGCCTTCAGCAGGTCGCCGATCGAGACCATGCCGGCCACCCGGCCGCCCTCCAACACCGGCAGATGGCGGATGTGCTTCTCGGTCATGAGCTGCATGCAGGTCTGCACGCTGGTGTCAGGCGCGACCGTCACGACCGGCGAACTCATGATGTCCTTGACCGGGGTGTCGGCCGAGGAGCGTCCCATCAGTATCACCTTACGGGCATAGTCGCGCTCGGAGACGATGCCGGCCAGCTGGCCGGAAGACATCACCAGCAGCGCCCCGACGTGGTGCGTCGCCATGGCGCGGATGGCCTCGAGCACTGGAGCCTGGGGCTCTACCTGGTAGATCGCCCGACCCTTGCGATCGAGCAGCTGACGCACAACGGTCATATGCCTGGATCCCCCTAAAGACCCGGTCCTTGGGGCGCAAACAGCCTAGCGCGCGGCGGCACTCACTGCCACTGTCAGCGTGACGTCGGCGCTGAGCTCGAGCGTACCGGCCTCCACCGGGGTGGGCGCGGCGGCGTTGACGCCGGCGCTCATGGCGCGCGCCATGGGCTGGAACACCGGCCCGGCGTGCGCACTGCTCTCCTCTACCTGCAGTACCCGCTCGATCTTGAGGTTGAGCGCGTTTGCCAGCACCTCGGCCTCGGCGCGCGCGCGCAGCGCCGCGGTGCGCAGAGCCTGGTCGCGCACCGCATCGGTATCGCGCAGCGTGAAGCGGATGCCCTGCACCTGGTTGGCACCGGCAGCGGTCGCGGCATCGAGCACCGCGGAGATGCGGCTGAGATCGTCGAGCGTCACCTGCACGATGTTCGAGGCGTTGTAGCCGGTGAGCGTCGGCTCGCCGCCGTTGGGGTGATACTGGTACTCGGGAGTGAGCGAGTAGTTGACCGTCTTCAGGGTCGCCGCCGCACCGGCGGCCGCCTTGAGCGCGCTCAGCACCGCATCTACTTGACGCGCGTTGGCAGTGGCCGCGTCCTGTGATTTCGGCGCACGCGTACTCACGCCGATGTCAATCTGCACGCGGTCGGGTTTGGCGCTGATATTGGCGCTGCCGGTGACGCGGATTGACGACACCGGCGCTTCCGCGGCCCATGCCGGAACGCTTATGACGCCTGCGCACAGCAGCACGACGAGGAAATGTTGCCTGGGTCCGATCGCGGCGGAACGCATTCGCATATTCTACCCATGCCGCGTGCGGCAGTTCATAGTTTGCGGAAGGAGACGCGCATGCGCGCAGCCCGGGAAGGTATACCAGCACGCATGCAGACCCGCGAGATCCATGTTGCGCCCGACCGCTTTGAAGTGACCGCAGAGGACATGCTGCTGGTCACGGAGCTGTTCTCGGCTATCGCGGTGTGCGTGTACGACGCCGCCGAGGAGGCCGGCGCGTTGTTGCACCTGCGCTGCATCGTGCGCGCCTCGCGCCCCATCGACGTCACCGACACGACGCTCGCCACCGAGCTGCTGCTGCTTGACCGCTGCCTCGAGTCGCTGCGCGCCGCATCCCCGGCCGCGCGGCACCTGCAGGCGCGCATCGTCGTGCACCTGACCGAAGAACCGCATGCGCGCCCGGCGTACGAGACCGTCGTCGCGCTGGTGAAGCATTCGCTGGCGGATGCCGGCGTGCAGCTGCTGCCGGAGGATGTCGCCGGCGGCCCGGCGCGCTCGCTGCGCTTCCGCCCGAGCATGGGCTGGGTGCACACGCGCGCCTGAGCGGCGTTCTAAGCGTCATGAGAGCTGCCCGCGTCGCCGTCCCCGCCCCGGTGCGCGCGGCCCTCGAGCAGGTGTTCGGCGCCGCCGTCGGCCACGTGGCGGTCATCGAATATTCGCGCTTCACGCGCCTGCACGGCCGCGCGCTGGCCACCACCCGCCTGGGGCACATCTACCTGCGCGGCAGCGCGCAGCAGTTCTTCGCCGACCCGCGGCTGCTGCTGCACGAGTACTGTCACGTGATCCGCCAGTGGCAGCCGGGCCATTTGACAGTCACGCGCTACCTCGCCGAGTGGCTGCGGCGTGGTTACTGGAACAACCGCTTCGAGGTCGAGGCGCGCGCCTTCGCCGCGCACCACGCCGCCGAGCTGCAGCGGCTCCTCGGCCTGCCGCAGCGTGCGGCGCACGGCATCAACCTAACAGGGCCTCGCGCCGGTAAAGCCGCCCCGCCACCAGAATGAGCAGCGCACCGAGGGCCAGCGTTGCACCGACCGACAGCGCCACGTAGCGCCCCGGCAGCGGTTCATCGCGCAGCAGGCTGGTGATGAGGAAATGCTGCCCGAGCGAGGGCACCGCCATCAGCGCCGGCCGCGGCTTCAGTCCCAGCACCGCCGCGAAGGCGAGCGGCAGCGTCGGCAGCAACAGCAGCAGGCCCAGCCAGGTCTGCGCCTCGCGGTAGCTGCGCGTATAAGCGGCGACGATGGTCATGAAGGCGGCGCCCGCCGGCACCAGCGGCAGGCAGCACAGGATCAGCTTGAGCGCCACCCACGGCCCGAAGTTGACGCTCATGCCGAAGCGCTCGAGCCCGCTGAAGCGCAGCATGACGGCGAAGGCGCTCACGGTGAGCGTCAGCGACAGTGCCATGTAGGCGCAGGTGGCCAGGATCTTGCCGAAGATCAGCGTCTCGCGCCGCACCGGCAAAGTGAGCAGCGGCTCGAGCGAGCCGCGCTCGCGCTCACCGGCGGTGGCATCGATCGCCAGATACATGCCGCCCATCAGCATGGTGAGCAGCACCAGGTAGCTCAGGGTGCCGAGCGCCAGCACCGAACGCGTGGTGGGCGTCGACACGTCGATGTCCTGCAGCGCGAGCGGTGCGGCGACCAAGGGATCGATGCCGCGCGCCACCAGGCGCAGCCGCCCGAGCAGCGCACTGTATTGGCCGAGCAGCGCGCGCACGCGCTGCGTGTCGCGGCTGGCGCTTAAGTCCGAGGCATCGGCGTACAGCAACAGTGCGGCCGGGTTGCCGGCCTCCAGCTCGTGGGCGAAATCCGTACTCACCTCGAGCACGCGCTCGTACTGGTGCGTCAGTACCGCCGCGCGCGCGCCGTCAGCGCCGAGTTCCGCCGGGGTGATGCTGATGCCGCGCTGGCTGAGATAGCTGATCAGGTTGGGTGCACGCTCGGGGTGCGCGACGGCCAGATTGAGCGGCCGGTCCTCCTCGCTGGCACCCTGGCGCAGACTGAGGGAAAGACCCGCGGCGAACAGCAGCGGCCCGAGCAGTGGACCCAAGATCAGGGCTGAGAACAGCGTGCGTCGTTCGCGCAGATTCTCGCGGAACTCCTTGACGAACACCGTGAAGAGCGGCGCCACGTCAGTCCGTTTCCACGCCGCCGATGAGACGCACGAACGCCGCCTCGAGGCTCGCCGCGCCACAGCCGGCACGGATCGCTTCGGGGGTGCCGGCGGCGAGCACCGTGCCGGCGGAGATCACCACGACCTCATCGCACAACAGGCTCACCTCGGGCATCACGTGGCTGGAGAACAGCACGCAGTGGCCGGCCGCGCGCAGCTGACCCAACAGGCGGCGCAGCGCGCGCACCGCCATCACGTCGAGTCCGTTGGTGGGCTCATCCAGCAGCAGGTTGCGCGGGTGGTGCACCAGTGCCCGCGCGAGCGCGGTCTTCAGGCGCTGCCCCTGCGAGAATCCCTTGGCGCGCCGGTCGGCAAACTCCTCCATCTCCAGCAGCCGCAGCAGCTGCTGCGCGCGGGCGCGACAGGCCTGGCGCTTCAGTCCCTGCAGTGCACCGAAGTACTCGATGTTCTCGCGCGCGCTGAGATTGGGGTAGATGCCGGCGTTGTGCGTCAGCACTCCCAGATGCGCCGCGGCGCTGCGCGGCTGCTTCACCGCGCTGTGCCCGTCGATGAGCGCATCGCCGGAGTCGGGCTTGAGTACCGTGTACAGCATGCGCAGTGTGGTCGACTTGCCGGCGCCGTTCGGACCCACAAGTCCGGTGATCCGCCCGTCGGCGGCGATCAGGCTCACGTCGCGCACCGCCGCCACCGGGCCGAAATGCTTGAACAGACCTCGCGCCTCGATCACGGCGGCGGACCATTCAGGGACGTGAAGAACGGCAGCGGGCTCGCCTTGCGGATGCAGCTGGCATCGAGCAGCGCGGTGCTGGCGCTCGCCACGAACTGCTCCATCAGCCGGTCGACGCAGGGCGCGGTCAGCTGTCCGTGGCCGAAGCCCTCCAGCACCAGCGACAGGCCCTGCGCAAAAGAGCGCAGCGCCTCGTCCGCGAAGGCGGGCGAAGTCACCGGATCATCGCTCCCCGACAGCAGCAGCGCCGGCACCGCACTCTCCAGCGGCGCGTGCAGGTCCGCATCCACCGGTCCGCGCGGCCAGATGCCGCAGATGGTCTGCAGCCCGTCCAGCTGGCTGGTGCCGAGATAAGTGGTCGCGAGCGCCAGGCGCGCGCTGTCGACCGTGCTGCGATCGAAGAACGGCACGTCTTCGGCGCATACCACGCTGTTGTGCATACCGCCGGCGAGCGCATCGACCACCGAGCGCTGCACCAGCAGGTATTGCGCCGCCAGCGGGCCGAAGTCGTTGTCGGCGCCGGCGTGCAGCATCAGCGGCAGGAGCGCCGCGTAGTCGGCGCTGTAGCTGCCCAGGCGCAGCACCGCGGCCAGGCTGTCGGAGCTGAACTCCACCTGGCGCGACAGCCCGGTGGAGGGATCGGGCACGCTCACCAGCGCCACGCCTTCGGACAGCGCACGGCGCACCGCGCGGTAGTCCTTGACCGGGTCGCCGAAACGGCCGCGGCAGGCCTCCTCGCCCCGGCAGCGCGCGAGGATGTCGCCGAGCGAGCGTTCGGCATCGAGCGCGGAGGTGAACCCCAAAGCCAGCTCCACCGGCACCACGCCATCGAGGATCACGCTGCGGGTACGGCCCGGATAGTGGCGCAGGTACTGCTGCGCGACGCGCGTGCCGTAAGAGGCGCCGTAGAGATTGATGCGCTCGTAGCCGAGGGCGGCGCGCACCCGCTCGAGGTCCGTGACCGCAAGACTGGTGGTGTAGAAGGCGACGTCCGCCCGGGGTTTGAGCGCGGCGAGGCACTGCCGTGTGGCGGCCACCACCTCGGCCTGGGTGGCGCGGCCGGTGAAATCATCGCCCTCCGCGCAGTCCAGCCGGTTCGAGCCGCCGGTGCCGCGCTGGTCGACCAGCACAATGTCGCGCTCGCGCAGGATGCGCGCGAAGGCGCCGGCCACCGTGGTGTAGAACTCGCGCGCGCTCTGGCCCGGGCCCCCGGCCAGCACGAACAGCGGATCGGGCTGCTTGCGGCGGCTGATGGCGGCGACGCGGGCGATGGCGAGCCCGATGTGCCGCCCTTCCGGGTGCGCCGGATCCTCCGGCACCGACAGGCTGCCGCACTCGGCCGCAAACGCCGCCAGGCGCAGCGGGTGCTCGAGCTCGCAGGCCGACAGTTTCAGCGTCGCGGGCGGTGGCGCCGCCAGGGCCGCGTGCGCCAGCGCGCTGAGCACGCTCAAGGCCAGGGCCCTAAGCGCCGGTGGCATGTCTGGCTTTCGGTCCGTGCGCGGGCTGCATCAGGCGCGAGAGGATAAGACAACTTGGCTTGTCCGCGCGCTGGCCCGACCTACAATACGCCTCCCCATGAGCCAGCCCCCCGACAACAGCTTCGATGTGATCATCGTCGGCGGCGGACATGCCGGGACCGAGGCGGCGCTCGCCGCCGCGCGCATGGGCGCGCGCACGCTCCTGCTCACCCAGAGCCTCGAGACACTCGGCCAGATGAGCTGCAACCCGGCCGTCGGCGGCATCGGCAAGGGACACCTGGTGCGCGAGATCGACGCCCTGGGCGGTGCCATGGCCGCCGCCACCGATGAGGCCGGCATCCAGTTCCGCACCCTGAACGCCAGCAAAGGTCCGGCGGTGCGGGCGACGCGGGCACAGGCCGACCGGGTGCTCTACCGGCAGGCCATCCGTACGCGCCTGGAGAACCAGCCCGGGCTCGCGCTGTTCCAGCAGGAGGTGGCCGATCTCGAGGTCACCGGCGGCCGGGTGCACGGCGTCGTGACCGTGACGGGCATCCGCTTCTGCGCGAAGGCAGTGGTGCTCACCGTGGGGACCTTCCTCGGCGGTCGGGTGCACGTGGGCCTCGACCAGTACTCCGGCGGCCGGGCGGGCGATGCCGCCTCGCAGCGCCTCGCCGCCCGCCTGCGCGAGCTGCCGCTGCGCGTCGGGCGCCTGAAGACCGGCACACCACCGCGGATCGACGGCCGCACCGTGGACTTCGCGCGTCTGCTGCGCCAGCCGGGGGATCTCCCGACACCGGTGTTTTCGTTCCTCGGGCGGTCCAGTGATCATCCGAGGCAGGTTGACTGTTTCATTACTAATACCAATGAGCGTACGCACGACATCATCCGCGCGGCGACCGACCGCTCGCCGATGTTCACCGGCCTCATCCAGGGCGTAGGCCCGCGCTACTGCCCGAGCGTCGAGGACAAGGTCGTGCGCTTCGCCGACAAGACCTCGCACCAGGTGTTCGTCGAGCCCGAGGGGCTGTCGACGCACGAGGTCTATCCCAACGGTATCTCCACCAGCCTGCCCTACGAGGTGCAATGCGCGTTCGTGCGCACCATCGCTGGCTTCGAGCGCGCGCACCTGACGCGTCCCGGGTATGCCATCGAGTATGACTATTTCGATCCGCGCGACCTCAAGCCTTCCTTGGAGACCGTCCCGCTCGAGGGACTGTTCTTCGCCGGCCAGATCAACGGCACCACCGGCTACGAGGAGGCCGCCGCCCAGGGGCTCATCGCCGGCATCAACGCCGTGCAGAAGGTCCGCGAGCGCGACAGTTGGGTGCCGCTGCGCAGCGACGCCTACCTCGGGGTGCTGATCGATGATCTCACGACGCGCGGGACCCGCGAGCCCTACCGCATGTTCACCAGCCGCGCCGAGCACCGACTGCTGTTGCGCGAGGACAATGCCGATCTGCGCCTGAGCCCCGCCGGGCGCGCACTCGGATTGGTGGACGATGAGCGCTGGCGGCTGTTCGAAGCCAAGCAGGCGGCCTGCGCGAGCGAGCTCGCGCGGCTCACGCGCCTGCGGGTGCGCGCCGCCCAGGTGCCACCCGAGTGGGCACATCGGGTGCTGGGCGGCCCGCTGACGCGCGATGCCAGCGCCCTCGAGCTGCTGCGCCGCCCGGAGGTCGGCTACCGGGCGCTGCTGGAGCTCGTGGGTGCGGCAGACTTCGACGGCCTGGATGAGCGCCTGCCGCCGCAGGTGCAGGCACAGATCGAGGTGCACGCGCGTTACGCGGGCTACATCGAGCGACAGCAGGATGAGATCGAGCGCGCGCGGCGCCACGAGGAGACCGCACTGCCGCACGACCTCGATTACGGCTCACTGAGCGCGCTCTCGCACGAGGTGCGCCAGCGCCTGAGCGAAGCGCGCCCGGCCACGCTCGGGCAGGCCGGTCGCGTGCCGGGGGTGACGCCTGCGGCCGTGTCGATCCTCCTGGTGCACCTCAAGCAGCGCGCCGCCGCAGCGCCGCGGGTGGCATGAGCAGCTTCATCGACAAGCTGACGCGCGCCTGGGCCCACAGCGACTCGCTCGCCTGCGTCGGGCTCGATCCGGAGATCGAGCGCTTTCCGCGCCACATCCTCGCCGAAGCCTCACCCATCTTTCAGTTCAACAAAGCGGTCATCGATGCCACCGCCGACCTGGTGTGCTGCTACAAACCGCAGTTCGCGCACTATGCCGCCTACGAGGCGGAAGACCAGCTCGAGCGCACCATCGAGTACATCCACAAGAGCTACCCGCACATCCCGGTGATCCTCGATGCCAAGCGCGGCGATGTCGGCAACACCGCCGAGCGCTACGCGATCGAGGCGTTCGAGCGCTACGGTGCGGACGCGGTCACCGTCAATCCCTATCTCGGCGGCGACGCACTCGAGCCCTTCCTCAAGCACGCCGACCGCGGCGTCGTTATCCTGTGCCGCACTTCCAACCCGGGCGCAGGCGAGCTGCAGGACCTGCTGGTGGACGGGCGCAAGCTCTACCAGGTGGTGGCGCAGCTGGCCGCGCAGCGCTGGAACGCGCGCGGCAACTGCCTGCTGGTGGTGGGCGCGACCTACGCGCGCGAGCTGGCCGAAGTGCGCGCGCTGGTGGGTGACATGCCGCTGTTGGTGCCCGGAGTCGGTGCGCAAGGCGGCGATGTCGCGCAAGTCACCGCGCAGGGCCAGACGCGCGCCGGCACCGGACTCATCATCAGCTCCTCGCGCGGCATTCTCTACGCCGCCTCCGGCGCCGACTTCGCGCAGGCCGCGCGTGCGGCCACCGAAAAGCTGCGCGCGCAGATCAACACGGGCCGACAGCGCCCGTCATGAGGGCGCCCGCCGCCGCGCCCCTGTTCGCGCTCGCTCTGGCTGCGGCGCTGCTCTGCGGCTGCGGCCACGCGCCCGCCCCGGCCGCGGCGCCCGCGCTGCTGCTGCGCGGCGGCGGTCCGGAGCCCGACTCGCTCGACCCGCAGAAAGCGCGCAGCTTCGAGGCGCAGACGGTGCTGCGGGACCTGTGCGAGGGCCTCACCACGCTCGACAAACACGCCGCAGTCGCCCCGGGCGTGGCGAGCGCCTGGAGCGTGAGCGCTGATGGTCTCACTTACCGCTTCCAGCTGCGCCCGCAGGCGCGCTGGTCGAATGGCGACCCGGTAGTGGCCGGCGATTTCGTGGCGGCGCTGCGCCGCTTGGTGGATCCGGCCACCGCCTCCGGCTACGCGCAATACATCGACGTGATCGCCAATGCCTCCGAGATCGTCGCCGGCAAGAAACCCCCGGAGGAGCTCGGCGTGGCAGCGCCCGATGACGGCACGGTCATCATCACGCTGGCGAACCCCGCCCCCTACCTGCCGACGCTGCTCTCGCATCCGAGTACCTGCCCGGTGCACCAGGGCACACTGCGCGCGCATCCCGACAGCCTCGCCCGGCCGGGCGTCATGGTCTCGGACGGTGCCTTCGTGCTGAGCGAGTGGCTGCCGGGCGACCACATTCTGCTGTCACGCAACCCGCACTACTGGAACGACGCCGCAACGCAGCTCGCCGGCGTGAAATACCTGCTGATTACCGACGAGAACGCCGAGCTTGCGCGCTACCGCGGCAACCAGCTGCACATCACGCGCGTCGTGCCGCGCGGTCAGTTCGACTGGATCCGCGCCCATCTCGCCGACCAGCTGCACGTGGCGCCGCAGATGTCGACTTATTACTACGGCTTCAACCTGCTGCGCGCGCCGTTCAAGGACGCCCCCGGACTGCGGCGCGCGCTCTCGCTGGTGATCGACCGCGAGAAGCTCACACAGCTGGTGCTCAAGGTCGGCGAGCTGCCCGCCTACGGCTGGGTGCCCCCCGGGGTCGACCACTACACCTCACAGTCCTTCGACTACGTCGGCATGCCGATGCCTGCGCGCCTCGCCGAGGCGCAGCGCCTGTACCGCGAAGCCGGCTACTCCGCCGCCAGGCCTTTGTCGTTCGAGCTGCGCTACAACGCCGGCGAGGTGCACACCAAGCTCGCGGTGGCGATCGCCTCGATGTGGCAGGAGGCGCTCGGCGCCGACGTGCGCCTGACGCAGGTCGAGTTCAAATCGCTCCTGCAGGACATCGATAAGGGCGACGTGGAGATGTTCCGCTCCAGCTGGGTCGGCGACTACAACGATGCCTACACCTTCGCGCAATACCTGAAGAGCGACTTCGGCGTGAATCTGCCGCACTACCACAACGCGCGCTACGACTCGCTGGTGGTCGGCGCGCAGCAGCAGCAGGACCCGCTGACGCGCGGTGCACTGCTGGAAGAAGCCGAGCGCGTGATGCTCGCCGATCACCCGCTGCTGCCGCTGTATTTCTACGTCAACAAGCACCTGGTGAAGCCCGAGGTACACGGCTGGTACGACAACGTGATGAATGTCACCTACAGCAAGGACCTGACGCTGCGCGCCGCGCCCTGAAGTCGCACCGCGGCTACTTGCCGATGCAGAAGCCGGCGAAGATGCGCCCGAGCAGATCCTCGCTGGTGAACTCACCGGTGATCTCGTTCAACGCCTGCTGCGCCAGTCGCAATTCCTCGGCCACCAGCTCACCCGCACGCCGCTCGAGCAGCTGCCGCGCGCCGTCCTCGGTGTGTCGCCGGGCGCGCTGCAGCGCCTCCAGATGACGGCGGCGCGCACTCACGGCACCCGCCGCCACATTCTGGTAGCCCATGACGCCCTTCAGGTGCGCGCGCAGCTCGGCCAGGCCCTGGCCGGTGAGCGCGGAGAGTGCCAGCTGCGGCGGGCCGCTCAGCGTGTCGGCGACCGGCAGCCCCACCGCGAGGTCGCACTTGTTGAACACCAGCGTCACCGGCACGTCCGCCGGCAGGCGCGCGCGCTCGGCGCGGTACGCCTCCCCGTCCGGATCGCTCGCCGCATCGATGACGAACAGCACCCGGTCGGCATGCTGCATCTCCGCCTGCGCGCGCCGCACGCCTTCCTCCTCGACCAGATCGCTCGCCTCGCGCAGCCCGGCGGTGTCGAGCACGTGCAGCGGCAGGCCGTCGATGGCGATGTGCTCGCGTACCACGTCGCGGGTGGTACCGGGGATCGGCGTCACGATCGCCGCCTCGTAGCCGGCCAGGCGGTTGAGCAGGCTTGATTTGCCGGCATTCGGCCGGCCGGCGATTACCACGGTCATGCCTTCGCGCAGCAGCTGCCCGTGGCGCGCGCTCTCCAGCACGCCGTCGAAGTGCGTGCGCAGGGCTGCGAAGCGCTCGCCCAGCTCGCGGTCGGCGAGAAAGTCGATCTCCTCTTCGGGGAAATCGATCGCCGCCTCGACGTAGCTGCGCAGATCGATCAGCGCCTCGGTGAGCCCGTGCACCATGGCGGAGAACTCACCCTGCAGCGAACGCATCGCCGCGCGCAGCGCCGCGCGCGAGCCCGCATCGATGAGGTCGGCGATCGCCTCGGCCTGGGCGAGGTCCAGCTTGTCGTTGAGGAAGGCGCGCTCGGTGAACTCGCCCGGCTGCGCGCGCCGCGCGCCGAGCTCGAGCGCGCGCGCCACCAGTGCTTCCATGACCAGCGGACCGCCGTGACCGTGCAGCTCGAGTACGTGCTCGCCGGTATAGGAGCGTGGTCCGGGAAAGAACAGCGCCAGTCCCGCATCGATCGGCTGTTGGGCAGCGTCGAGGAAGCGCGCGAAGGTCGCCAGGCGCGCCACCGGCACCTCGCCCAGCATGACGGCGGCAATCTCCGGGGTTTTGGGTCCGGACAGGCGCACGATGCCGATGCCACCGCGCCCGGGCGGCGTTGCCGCGGCCACGATGGTGTCCGTGCGTGCCATGTCAGTCCTCGTCGTGCAAGGCTAACGCCTCGGCGCGCTTGAGCGGAAGCGGCAATTGAGGCGGCCCGGTGCGCTCGTTAGACTCCTGCGCCCGCATCCTGAGGAGACCTGCATGTCGGCGTACGAGCTCGCGCAGCTGAACATCGGCATCATCCGCGGGCCGATGGACTCGCCGGTCATGGCGGAGTTCGCCGCCAACCTCGAGCGCATCAACGCGCTCGCCGAGCGCTCGCCGGGTTTCGTGTGGCGGCTGCAGACCGCGCAGGGCGATGCCACGGCCATCCGCCCGTTCGCGGACGAGCGCCTGCTGGTCAACATGTCGGTATGGCGCGATGCCGAGCATCTGCGCCGCTACGTCTACGCCTCGGCGCACGTCGAGATCATGCGTCGCCGGCGCGAGTGGTTCGAGCGCATGAGCGAGGCCTACCTGGTGCTGTGGTGGGTGCCCGGCGGCCAGCGGCCGACGCTGGAGCAGGCGATCGCGCGACTGGAGGCGCTGCGCCAGCACGGCCCGCACGCGCAGGCATTCAACTTCAGCAAAGTTTTTCCGCCGTCCGATGCGGCCGGCGAGCCGCTGCAGTCATTCGGCGCGACCTGTCCTGCGGGCTGAGCGCCGCGGCACGCTCTTAGCGTGTCTTGCGGTACAGGTACTCGAACGCAAGAAATTCGCGCGGCGGCAGCACCGCCTGGGGCGTCAGGTAAAGGCGCACGGTCTGACGGCGGTCACGCAGCTCGCCGAGCGTCAGCCGGTACCTGAACGGCACATTGCGCGCCGCGCCCCACTGCGGTGCCAGAAACTCTGTCCCCTGCAGTGACAAGTCCGGCCCGAGCGGCGCAGCCCCCACCGCTGCACTCAGCTCGGTCATCAGCTGCGGCGCGCGTGTGTCGAGTGAGCTGTACTCGTAGCGGCCCGTGACCGCGTTGAAGTTGAGGAACGAGTGACGCTGAAAAATCGCATCCGCCGGCGCCTTGGAATCCCGGTTGACCATCACTTCTTCGAGGTATTTGCCGCCGATCAGGCGGCGGTGCGCGATCGCCGGCGGCAGCTCCACCGCTGCGGCATCCGGCCCGGGCCACATGCGCTCTTCGACCTCCCAGGTGCCGGCCATGCGTTCGAGCAGCTGCGGGGCGACCTGCGCGACTGCGCTGCGCCCGACAAACGCTGTGGCGGCCAGCAGCAGGCCGGCTCGAGACAGCAACGCCAGCGGGCGCGCTCGCCTCAGCTCTTGCGCGCGGCAATCGCCGCGCCGATGCGCCGGTTGATGTTCCACTGCTGCGCGATGCCCAGGATAGTGTTGGTCACCCAGTAGAGCACGAGTCCCGCGGGGAAGAACGCGAAGGTGACCGACATGACCAGCGGCATGATCATGAACACCCTGGCCTGCACCGGATCCGGCGGGGCGGGATTCAACTTGTATTGCACGAACATCGCGCCCGCCATGATCGCCGGCAGGATGAAGTACGGATCGCGCGAGGACAGGTCGTGGATCCAGAAGCCGAAGGGCGCCTGGCGCATCTCCACACTCTCGAGCAGCACCCAGTAAAAGGCGAGAAACACCGGGATCTGGATGATGATCGGCAGGCAGCCGGCGACCGGGTTGATCTTCTCGCGCTGGTACAGCTCCATCATCGCCTTGCCGAGCTTCTCACGGTCGTCCTTGTAGTTCTCCTGCAGGCTCTTGATGCGCGGCTGCAGCGTTTTCATCTTCGCCATCGAGCGGCCGCTCGCCTCCGACAGCGGATAGAACAGCAGCTTCAGCAGGAAGGTGACCAGGATGATTGCGATGCCCCAGTTGCCGGTGAGCGCATGCACCTTGTCGAGCAGCCAGAACAGCGGCCGCGCCAGGAACCACAGCCGGCCGTAGTCGGCGACGCGTCCGAGCTCCGGCGCGGTGCTCTCCAGCTGGTTCTGCAGTTTCGGGCCGACGAACAGCTGCGTGTCGATCTGCGCCGAGGCGCCGGGTGCCACGCTCGCGAGTGGGCCCGTGGCCGACAGCAGGTACTGATCGTTCTGCACGCTGAGCGCGTACTGCCAGGGCGCTCCGCGCGGCGGCACGATGGCGCTGACAAAGTGGTGTTGCAGGGCCGCGAGCCAGCCGTTGCTCACCGGCAACGACAGGTGTGTGTCCTGCGCATCGGTCGGATCGAGTTTGCGGTACTTGGTGCCGTCATAGATCGCCGGGCCATGGAAGGCGTAGCGCTCGGCGTTGAAATTAAACATCGATGACTTGGTGCGCGGATCGTTGCGCAGGATCTGCGCGTAGGGACGCACGTCCCAGGCGGTGCCGCCGGCGTTGTGCACCTCGTAGTCGAGACCGATGGAATACTGGCCGCGCCGGAAGACGAATGTCTTGGTGACGGTGACGCCGTTCTCGCTCCAGGTGAGCGGCACCGACAGCTCACTGGCGCTGCCGAGGCGGTACTCCGGCTTGGCGCTGGTAAAGAGCGCGAGATGGGTCGGATAGGCGGCCGCCTTGTCTGGGCCGGTGAGTCCGGACTGCAGTTCGTAAAGTGTCTGCGGGTCGTCGCTGTTCTCGAGGCGTACCGGCGCCGCCTCGCCCTTGACCTTCGGATAGGTGAGAAGGTCGACCCGCTCGAGGGTGCCGCCCTGCGTGCTGATGTCGACATCCAGCACGTCGGTCTGCACGTGAACGACGGGTGCTGCGGCCGCCACGGCGGCTCCCGGGGCCGCGGCGGCTGTGACTGACGGATTGGCCGTCGGAGCTGCAGCCGCGGCACCGACAGGGGTGGCGGTCGCTGCACCCTGCGGAATATGGCTGCCGAGATCGTTGGCAGGCGTCGGCGCACCGCTCGTCGCCGCCGTGCTCTGCGCGATCGGCACCGGTGCGTAATCGCGCATCCACGCCTGATAGTCGTAGAACAGGACCAGCGCGAGCGCGGCCCACAGGTACATGCGGATGTTGCTGGTGAGGTTATTGCCCATGCGTCGAGTGCGTGCAGACGGTAAGTGGCGCCTGCTGCGGCACCGGATCGAACCCGCCCGGGTGGAACGGGTGACAGCGTGACAACCGCGTGAGCGCGAGCCAGCCGCCGCGCAGCAGTCCGAAGTGCGTGATCGCCTCCAGCGCGTACTGCGAGCAGCTCGGATAGAAGCGGCAGCGTGGCCCCAGGAGCGGGCTCACGCTCCACTGGTACAGGCGGATCAGGAACGCTGCGAGGCGGCGCATCGCTCGCTCACTCTCTTCCACAGCTCATCGAGGCTGGCGCGCAGCTCGGCCGGCGTCGCGCCGCGCGCACTCGCGCGCGCGCTCACCACCAGGTCCACGCCGGGAATCTCGGCCTGATGCAGCCGGAAGGACTCACGGATGAGACGGCGCAGGCGGTTGCGCATGACGGCGTTACCGGCCGCGCGCAGCGCCACCGCCAGTCCCAGGCGCGCAGCGCCCGTATCGTTGTGAGTTGCCGTCACCGCGAAGAATCCGTTTCCCATGCGCCACCCACGCGCGTAGGCGGCGTCGAAATCGCTCTTGCGCCGCAGGCGCAAGCGCGCCGGCAGTGTGAGCCGGGCTGCCATCACGCCAGCTGTCGCTTGTAAGGAAGGGGTGACGCTGATCGCTCAGCGCGACCCGCGGCTAGGGTATCAGCTTGCGCCGACCCTTGGCGCGCCGGCGCGCCAGCACTTTGCGGCCGTTCTTGGTCGCCATGCGCGCACGGAACCCGTGGGTGCGCTTGCGACGCACTTTGCTCGGCTGATAGGTACGCTTCATACCGTGGGCTCCGTTGGACGGTGCGGACTCTCAAAAAAAGGGCGGCAAGGCTAAGCCGTTGAGCGCCAAGGTGTCAATATATTTGCCGCGCGAAAATCTGCAGCACGCGGCGCGATGGGTATAGACTTCGCAGCCTTTTCCTTAACGTTCATAAGAAACGCCGCGGAGGGCAACGCGCGTGGAAGCGTCGCTTTGGACTCGCTGCATGGGCGCGTTGGAAGCAGAGCTTCCCGAGCAGCACTTCAATACCTGGGTGCGTCCGCTGCAGGCCATGGAAGGCAACGGCGCGCTCAAGCTGCTGGCTCCCAACCGCTTCGCGGTCGACTGGATCAACGCCAACCTGCTGCCGCGTATCGGCGAGCTGCTGCGCGCCGCGAGCAGCGGCGATGCGCCGATCGTGACCGTGGAGGTCGGCGCGCGCGCCGTGCCACGGACGCTGGCGCCGGTGGTGGCTGTGGCGCAGCCGCGCCGCGGCGAGGGCCTGGTCGTGGGCGCACGCCTCAACCCCGACTTCACCTTCGCGAGTTTCGTCGAGGGCAAGAGCAATCAGCTGGCCAAAGCGGCATCACTGCAGGTGGCGGAGAATCCCGGGCGCGCCTACAACCCGCTGTTCCTCTATGGCGGTGTCGGCCTCGGCAAGACCCACCTGATGCACTCCATCGCCCACCTGATCAAGCAGCACGACACCGAAGCACGTATTGCCTACGTCCATTCCGAGCGTTTCGTCGGCGACATGGTGCGGGCGCTGCAGCACAACTCGATGAACGAGTTCAAGACCGCCTATCGCGGTCTCGATGCGCTCCTGATCGACGACATTCAGTTCTTTGCCGGCAAGGAGCGCTCGCAGGAAGAATTCTTCCACACCTTCAACGAGCTGCTCGAGGGGCAGCATCAGGTGATCCTCACCTGCGACCGCTATCCGAAGGAGGTCGAAGGTCTGGAGGAGCGTCTCAAGTCGCGCTTCGGCTGGGGACTCACCGTGGCGATCGAGCCGCCGGAGCTCGAGACCTGCGTCGCGATCCTCATGACCAAGGCGCAGGCCAACGGCGTGACGCTGCCCGAGGAAGTGGCATTCTTCATCGCCAAGCGCATCCGCTCCAACGTGCGCGAGCTCGAGGGGGCGCTGCGCCGCGTGATCGCCAACTCGCGCTTTACCGGGCACGCAATCACGCTGGAATTTACGAAGGAAGCGCTCAAAGACCTGTTGTCGCTGCAGGCCAAGCTGGTCACGGTGGAAAACATCCAGAAGACCGTGGCGGATTACTACAAGGTGCGCATGGCGGACCTGTTATCCAAGCGCCGCAGCCGCTCGGTCGCGCGCCCGCGCCAGGTCGCGATGGCGCTCGCCAAGGAACTCACCACGCACAGCCTGCCGGAGATCGGCGATGCTTTCGGCGGCCGTGATCACACCACGGTGCTGCACGCTTGCAAGCGCATCAAGGGGCTGCGCGACACCGAGCAGCGCATGAAGGAAGACTATTCAAACCTGTTAAGAACCCTAGCCGGTTGATGTGCGGCAGTCTGTGGATTTCCTGTGTGCGCAGCTGAGGATAAAGTTACCCACAGGGCGCGCACAGTAGTTGGTCAGCTCATCCTTGGACTTGTGCCACAGCAAAAGCGCCGCAGCGTATTGATCGGCTGAGTAAAGTTTTTTTATGCCCGTTATCCGCAGGCTCTATAGTCTCTATAACAATATAGACACTTCACCCAATAAGAGTTTTTAAGAGAGATCACCGACCATGAAGCTGACCGCAGCACGTGAAGACATCCTCACTCCTCTGCAGAGTGTCATTGGTGTAGTGGAGCGTCGGCAGACGATGCCGGTGCTCGCGAACGTGCTGCTCGCGGCACGCGATGACCGCCTCAGCATCACCGGCACGGATCTGGAGGTGGAGCTGGTCGCCACCCATGCCGTGACGGTGCAGCAGGCCGGGGACATCACGGTTCCGGGACGCAAACTGTTGGATATTTTCCGTTCGCTGCCGGAGAAGACCAGCGTCACGCTCGCAACCGACGGCGAGCGCGTGTCACTGCGCGCCGGGCGCAGCCGTTTCACGCTCTCGAGTCTGCCCGCGGCGGAATTTCCGCTGGTCGAAGAGATCAACGCGCAGCACACCCTGACTGTTCCGCAGGGCGAGTTCCGGCGCCTGATCGACAAGACGCATTTTTCGATGGCGCAGCAGGACGTGCGCTACTACCTGAACGGTCTGCTGCTCGAGACGGACGGCAAGGCGCTGCGTGCGGTCGCGACCGACGGCCACCGCCTCGCGTTGTGCGAGATGGAGCTGCCTGGCAAGGCCCGCACGTCGCACCAGGTGATCGTGCCCCGCAAGGGCGTCCTGGAGCTGCAGCGCATCCTCGGCACCGACGGCAACATCGAGCTCGCGATTGGCACCAATCACGTTCGCGCCCAGATCGGCGAAATTCGCTTCACTTCTAAGCTTATTGACGGACGTTTCCCAGAATATGGTCGCGTCATTCCTGCCAGTCCACCGCGCAAGGTCGAGGCGGACCGCGAGGTGCTCCGACAGGCCTTGCAGCGCACGGCAATCCTGTCGAACGAAAAGTATCGCGGCATTCGCCTGACGGCGCGCCCGGAGCTTCTCACCCTGCAGGCGCACAACCCTGAGCAGGAGGAAGCCGAGGATCAGGTCGAGGTTTCCTACCAGGGCGAGGAAGTCGAGATCGGCTTCAACGTGAATTATCTGCTTGATGCGCTGAGCGCGATCGAGGGCGATAAGGTTGAGATCGGTCTGACGGACTCGAACAGCAGTTGTTTGATCAACGCGCCGGGCACGACCAACACCCGTTACGTCGTCATGCCGATGCGTCTCTGACGAGCGTCGCGGTCCGTTCCGCGGCGGACGCTCGTCCAGCAGGTGTTGTTTGTCCGGGCCCTGAGACACGCTCCGCGCCGGCTGCCCGAGGGGCGGCTCCCGGACTTGCGAGCGCTGAGACCACTTCTGCTTCCAGTACCGAGCGGTCGCCAAACGACCTCGCCGAACTTGTCTCTCCCGGCAACTGTCGGCATTCGTCTCGCCTCAGAGGATGTTCTCGAGCGGGCATCGGCGTCGGGTTCCACGTGGAACATTCGCCTCGCAGAGGTCGGGCGACGAGCCGCAATTCGATCCGGTGTCTGCTGCTTTGATCCATGGCGGGCGAAGCCTCCGCGACGCCCAACATCACAAAGGCCAGGTCGGCCGACGGTCTCCCTGCAAGCGCGGCTGCGACCGCGGCGCCCATGCCTGGCTGTTGATGCATCGAGTTCGATAGCCGGCCCGCTGGCGTTCGGAGGCGACCGTCGAGGGGCACCCGCCATGCCGGGCGCACATCGCTACGGCTCCACGCTGTGCTCTGCCTGCGTGACGTTCCACGTGGAACGTCCGGCCCTTCGTTCGATCGGACGGCCGCGACCTGATCGGTCGCGCCACGGTCGGAGCCGCCTGCACGAGATCCGATGCCTATCCCGGGAGGGCGCAGGACTCGATGGCGTCGCTCACGACGCCGGTCGGTCGCGGATGGCCTCGGGTACGATGCTGGCTCAGCATGCACTCCGCCGAAGCCCCGCAGAAGCAGACGTCGCTCCCACGCCCTTGGATCCCACGGCCGCGAGCCAAGTCGCGCCCCCACGATCCGGTGGCCGGGTCACTGGCCCCGACTGTCACTCTCGAGGGCAAGGCGGCCTCCGGTCGTGGGCGGCCGCCGCAAACGCTACCGGCCGATGCCGGCGCCAGCGCGCGCGGAGTCACCAAGACTGGCCCCGCGCGGCGCGTGGACGGTGACAGATTGCGGGGAGCCGAGAATGCTGAATCACCCACGGCACTGGGGGCTGCCGCTCCTCCAATTGGAGCGGCGCGCGCACCACTGCGATGCGGCGTTAGCGGCTCGCCCGGGCGACAGGGATGTTCCACGTGGAACATCCCAGGGCTGCGCAATACCGCGCATCGGACTCACTCGCGAGCAGCACGCTGCCGGGGCCCGGTCTGCCAGGGCAGAGACCGTCGCGGACCACGCGGACTGGCGGGCACGGTGGTTCGATGAGTCTCGAGCATCTCACGATTGAGAACATCCGCTGCATCACTCGTGCAGAACTCTCGTTCACGCCTGGTCTCACGTTGTTGTGGGGGAGTAATGGCTCTGGCAAGACCTCCGTTCTAGAGGCGATTTTCATGGTGGGGCGAGGCCGTTCGTTCCGCACGCGAAACAGTGAGCGCCTTATTTCCTACGGTAAGGATCACCTGAGAGTCATTGCACGGATCGCGAGTGCCGGCGCAGACGCAGCGAGTATCGGGTTCGAGGTCCGCCGCGGCGGTGCCACGTCTGCCCGTGTCCGCGGCCGCCCGGCGGATTCACTCGCGGAGCTGTCGAGCGCCTTCGCGGTCCAGGTGATCGAGCCTGGTGTGCACCGGCTTGTTGAAGAGGGTGGCTATCGCCGTCGGCGTTGGATGGACTGGGCCGTGTTCCACGTGGAACCTCAGTTCATCGACACCTGGGTTCGCTACACACGCGCGCTCAAGCAGAGGAATGCCGCGCTCAAGACTCAGGCAGCGGATGCCTGGCTGTGGGACTCGGAACTCGCCCGACTCGGCGAGTCGATTGCCGAATCGCGCAGCCGGCAGATGGAGCAGCTTCAGCCGTACTGGCGGGAGGCTGTCCAGGCGCTCAGTGGACTCGAGGTCGAACTGCAACACCAGCGCGGATGGAGTCAGGAGCAGTCGCTCGGCGAAGCACTCTCATCCTCGCGGACACGAGATGCCACGCGGCACCTGACGCACTCCGGGCCACATCGGGCCGATGTTGCGGTCCGCCTGCACGGCCGTCCGGCACGCGAGGTGCTGTCCCGGGGCCAGCAGAAGCTGGTCGCGGTCGCCATGACGATGGCACAGCTGCGCCTGCTTCAGGACAGGACCGGCGTTACTCCGACACTGCTCTTGGATGATCCGGCCGCCGAGCTCGATGGTGCGCGGCTGGAGCGATTCATCGCGGTTGTGACGTCATTGCGATGTCAGCTCGTTGTCACGTCTTTAGTACCAGAATCGCGGCTTTTCGGGACACCTGAAAGCATTTTCCACGTGGAACAGGGGAGGGTCATCCCGGTATAATGCGACGTCACAAAACTGAGCGGGTTCATGGCTGCAGAAGACGTCTACGACTCAAGCAAAATCAAAGTCTTAAAGGGTCTTGATGCGGTGCGCAAACGCCCCGGAATGTACATCGGCGACACCGATGACGGGACGGGGCTCCACCACATGGTTTTTGAGGTCGTCGATAACTCCATCGACGAATCCCTAGCCGGCCACTGCGACCGCATTGTCGTCACCATTCACGCCGACGAATCGGTGACCGTCTCCGACAACGGGCGCGGCATCCCCGTCGACATTCACCCTGAGGAGGGACGCTCGGCAGCCGAGGTCATCATGACCGTGCTGCACTCGGGCGGTAAGTTCGACGACAGCTCCTACAAGGTCTCCGGCGGCCTGCACGGCGTCGGCGTGTCCGTGGTGAACGCCCTGTCGGACTACCTGCAGCTGACGATCTCACGCGACGGCAAGCTCCACCGCCAGGAGTACCACCTGGGCGAACCGGTCGCGCCGCTGGCCGCCGTCGGCGAGACGCACGATCGCGGCACGATCATCCGCTTCCGGCCGAGCGCGCTGATTTTCACCAATATCAGCTTCAACTACGACATTCTGGCCAATCGCCTGCGCGAACTGTCTTTCCTCAACTCCGGGGTGCGAATCGAGCTCATCGACGAGCGTGAGAACAAGTCCGACGTCTTCGCGCACGCCGGCGGCCTGCAGGCGTTCGTCAAATACCTGAACCGCACTCGCACGCCGATTCACGAGTCAGTGTTTCATTTTCGCACCCAGGATGGCGTTGTTTCGGTTGAAGTGGCTCTCCAGTGGAACGATTCGTACCAGGAGAGCATGTTCTGCTACACGAACAACATCCCGCAGAAGGACGGCGGCACTCACCTGGCGGGCTTCCGCAGCGCGCTCACGCGCACGCTCAATGATTATGTCGAAAAGGAGCTGTCCGGGAAGAAGGACAAGATTCCCATGACCGGCGACGATGCGCGCGAGGGACTGACCGCAATCCTGTCGGTGAAGCTGCCGGATCCGAAGTTCTCCTCCCAGACCAAGGACAAGCTGGTGTCCTCCGAGGTCAAAGGCGTGGTCGAGACCGCCGTCGGCACCAAGTTGCAGGAGTTCCTGCTCGAGCACCCGCAGGAGGCGCGACTCATCGTCGCCAAGATGGTCGAGGCAGCGCGCGCGCGCGAGGCCGCGCGCAAGGCACGCGAGATGACCCGCCGCAAGGGTGCGCTCGATATCGCCGGACTCCCCGGCAAGCTCGCCGACTGTCAGGAGAAGGATCCGGCGCTGTCGGAGATGTTCATCGTCGAGGGCGATTCCGCCGGCGGCTCGGCCAAGCAGGGCCGTGATCGGCGCACCCAGGCGATCCTGCCGCTCAAGGGCAAGATCCTGAACGTCGAAAAAGCGCGCTTCGACAAGATGCTGTCTTCGGCCGAGGTCGGCACGCTGATCACCGCGCTCGGCTGCGGCATCGGCAAGGACGACTTCGACATCAACAAACTGCGCTATCACCGCGTCGTGCTGCTGTGCGACGCCGACGTGGACGGCAGCCATATCCGCACGCTGCTGTTGACGTTCTTCTACCGCCAGCTGCCGGAGCTGATCGAGCGCGGCCACATCTACATCGCGCAGCCGCCGCTCTACAAGATCAAGCGCGGCAAACAGGAGTCGTACGTCAAGGACGAAAATGGACTCAACCAGCTGCTGCTGAACGCAGCGCTCGATGATGCGCGGCTGCACGTCAACGCCGCAGCACCGCCTTTGTCAGGCTCCGGTCTCGAGGGACTGGCGCGCAAGTACATGGAAGTGCAGTCGATCATCCAGCGCTGGTCGCGCCGCTACGACGACCGCCTGCTGGAGCAGCTCATCTACATGCCGGAAGTGACGCCGGCCGACTTCGCCCGCAGCGACTGGCTGCGCGGCTGGGCGCAGGATCTGAATCAGCGGCTGAACGCACTCGCCGACGGCACGCGCACCTATCGCGTCGAGCTGCGCGCCGCAGCCGACGGACATGCCGCGCGCATCGTGGTGCACAAGAGCGAGCACGGCACGCCGAGTCAGAAGTACCTGCCGCGCGAGTTCTTCGAGTCAGCCGAGTATCAACGCATCGCCGAACTCGCGCGCACGCTCGCCGGCCTCATCGGTGAGGGTGCGTTCGTGACCCGCGGCAACGAGCGCCAGGAGATCGGCTCGTTCAAGGAAGCGATGAAGTGGCTGTTCGAACAGGCCAAGAAGGGCCAGACCATCCAGCGCTACAAGGGCCTGGGCGAAATGAATCCCGAACAGCTGTGGGAAACCACTATCAACCCGGAAACCCGGCGCCTGCTGCAGGTGAAGATCGAGGACGCGGTCGCCGCGGACGATATCTTCACCACGCTGATGGGCGACCAGGTCGAACCGCGACGCGAGTTCATCGAGAAGAACGCACTCTCAGTGACCAACCTCGACATCTGAACGCGCTCGCAGGTCTCGAGTGTGTCCGTCGGAGTCGGCCGCAGCACCATCCCGGTTCGTATGAACGTGGACCCGGAACTCGTGGTTGGCAGTCTGCGCTAGCAGCGCCCTGACTTTAAGTCAGATCGAGGCCGGCGGCTCCAGCGCGCGCACGGTCGCCTCGACCCAGCTCTGGATCTCCTCGTTGACGAGGCGCACTTCGCGGCCAGCGGTCTTCACCGGCGTGCCGATCACCACGCGCACGGTGCCGGGCTTCTTCAGCACTCCGCGGCGCGGCCAGTAATAGCCGGCGTTGTGCGCCACCGGCACGAGCAGCTTGCCGGTCTCACTCGCCAGCAGCGTGCCCGACACGCCGTAACGGCGCGTTTCGCCCGCCGGCATACGTGTGCCTTCCGGGAAGATGATGATCCAGTCGCCTTCGGCGAGCCGCGACTTGCCCTGCTCGACCACCTGGGCCACCGCGGAGTGGCCGGCCTTGCGGTCGATGGCGATCGCGTGCAGCACGCGCAGCCCGAGCCCCACCACCGGGATCCACAGCAGCTCGCGCTTCAGCACCCACACCTGGCGCGGAAACACCACCATCATGGCGATGGTTTCCCAGGCCGAGGAGTGCTTCCACAGGGCAATGTGACAGCCCGGCGGCAACGGCGCGCCTTCGATGCGGTAGTCGAGCCCGCAGCTCCACTTCAGCACCCACAACACGCTGTGCGCGTACAGGCGCACGAGCGCGAAGCGGCGCGCGAACGGCAGAAACAGGCAGGCGATCACGAACGGGATCGCGTACAGGAACGTCCAGCTGAACAGAAATGCGGTGAAGAACAGCGAGCCCAACAGCTGCACCGGGGCGCGGCGCCAGCTGCCGTGCACGCTCTTGGCGGCGGCGCTGTTCAACCTGGCAGCCGCGACAGATCCGCGACGCCTGCGAACAGACCCTGCAGCTGTGACAGCAGGCTGAGCCGGTTGGCGCGCAACTGTGGATTCTCGTCCATCACCATCACCTGGTCGAAGAACGCGTCCACCTGCGGGCGCAGGTGGGCAAGCCGGCCGAGCGCATCGGCGTAGGCGCGTCGCGCCGTCGCCCCCGCCACCGCCTCGCGCAGGTTGCGCATAGCATCGAACAGGCGCACCTCGGCTGCTTCCTTTAGCTGCAGCACCTCCACTTCGGCGGGCGGTGTGACGCCGGCCTTGCGCAGGATGTTGGCGATGCGCTTGTTGGCGGCGGTGAGACTGCCCGCTTCGGGCAGTTCCAGGAAGGTGCTGAGCGCCTTCAGGCGGGCGTCGAAATCCGCGGGTGATGCCGGGCGCGCGGCCAGCACCGCATCGAACATCTCGCTGCTCACCCGGGCGCGGCCGGCCACCGGCGCTGCGCCTGCGCCCTCGAGGTAATAGGCGCGCAAACGCTCCATGAGGAAGTCATAGATCTCACGGGCGCTCGCGGCCGCATCGAGCGCCAGCGGCTTGCCGTTGGACTGCACGCGGCTGCGCTCGAGGTCGCGGCCGACGCCGGCAACGGCCGCGTCGATGTAGCCCTTGAGGTCGAGCTCCAGAGCCTGCTCGATCAGGATGCGCTGCACGCCGAGGGCGGCACGGCGCAGACCGAACGGATCCTTGTTACCGCCGGGCTTCTCGCCGATGGCAAAGATCGCGGCGATGGTGTCGAGCTTGTCGGCGATCGCCAGCGCGACGCCGGTGCGCGTCTGCGGCAGCGTGTCGCCGGCCGAGCGCGGCAGGTAGTGCTCGCGGATCGCCGTCGCCACTTCCTCGGGCTCGCCGTCGAGGCGCGCGTAGTAACTGCCCATGACGCCCTGCAGATCGGGAAACTCGCCCACCATGGAGGTGAGGAGATCACACTTGGCGAGCGCCGCGGCGCGCTGGGCCAGCTCGGGCGAGCCGCCGAGCGAACGGGCGATGTCGGCGGCGAGCGCGCTCACGCGCCGTGTCTTGTCGCCGAGCGAACCGAGCTTCGCCTGGAAGGTCACGGCATCGAGCGCCGCGGCGCGTGCCGCGAGACTCTGGCGCCGGTCCTGCTCGAAGAAAAATGCCGCATCGGCCAGCCGTGGCCGCACCACGCGCTCGTTGCCGGCGCGCACCTTGTCGGGCTCGCGGCTCTCGATGTTGCTCACGGTGATGAAGGCCGGCAGCAGGGCGCCGGAGGCATCCTCGACCGGGAAGTAGCGCTGGTGTGCCTCGAGCGTCGAGATCAGCACTTCGCGCGGCAGTGCGAGAAAGCGCGGCTCGAACGCGCCGGCAAGCGCCACCGGCCACTCGACCAGTGCGGTGACTTCATCCAGCAGCGCATCGCTGACCAGCGCGCGGCCGTGGAGCGCCTGCGCCACGGCGCTCACCTGCGCGGCGATGCGCGCACGCCGCGCGGCAAAGTCGGCGACCACGAAACCGCGCTTGAGCAGCGCATTTTCGTAGGACGCCGGGCTCGCCAGCGACAGCGGCCTGGGCGCGTGGAAGCGGTGGCCGTGGGTGTGGCGGCCCGCGGCTGTTTCGAGCAGCGTCGCCGGCACCACGTCTTTGCCGAACAGCATGACCAGCCAGTGCACTGGCCGCACGAACAGGGCCGTGCCGGCGCCCCAGTGCATGCGGCGCGGAATCGGCAGTGCATCGAGCGCTGCCTGCACCAGGCCCGGCAGCAGCTCCACGCTCGGCGCACCGGGCTTGGTGCCCGTATAGAAGAGAAACGTGCCCTTGCCCTCATCGAGACGCTGCAGGGCCGCGACCGGCGTGCCGCAGCTCTCGGCGAACGCCAGCGCTGCGCGCGTCGGTGCGCCCTGCGCATCGAACGCGGCGCTCACCGGCGGCCCGCGCCTCTTCAGCGTCTGCTCGGGCTGTTGCGCGGCGAGGTGCTTCACCAGGAGCGCGAGCCGGCGCGGCGTGGCGAAACTGCGCACCGCGCCGTGCTTGAGTCCCGCCTTCTCCAGTCCGGCGCTGAGGCCTGCGGCGAAGGCGGCCGCGAGCGCCGGCAGCGCCTTTGGCGGCAGCTCCTCGGTGCCGATCTCGACGAGGAAATCGCGCTCGCCGCTCATGCGGGCGCGCTCGCCGCCGGCAGTTCGCGCTTCAGCAGCGGGAAACCGCGCGCCTCGCGGCTGGCGAGGTAGGCACGCGCGACGCCGCTGGCGAGCGTGCGCACCCGCAGCAGGTAGCGCTGCCGCTCAGTCACCGAGATGGCGCGGCGCGCATCGAGCAGATTGAAGGTGTGCGAGGCCTTCAGCACCTGCTCGTAGGCGGGCAGCGGCAGCTGCGCCTGCAGCAGCGCCTGGCAGGCCCGTTCGTGATCCTCGAAATGGCGCAGCAGCGTGGCCACGTCCGCCTGCTCGAAGTTGTAGGCTGATTGCTCGACTTCGTTCTGTTGGAACACATCGCCGTAGGTAATCGGGCCCTGCGGCGTCTCGCTCCAGAGGATGTCGTAGATGCTCTCGACGCCCTGTAGGTACATGGCGAGGCGTTCCAGGCCGTAGGTGATCTCGCCCGTCACCGGGCGACAGTCGAGTCCGCCAACCTGCTGGAAGTAGGTGAACTGCGTGATCTCCATGCCGTTCAGCCACACCTCCCATCCCAGGCCCCAGGCCCCGAGCGTGGGCGACTCCCAGTTGTCCTCGACGAAGCGCACGTCGTGCACCAGCGGGTCGAGGCCGAGGGCGGCGAGGCTGCCGAGATAGACATCGAGGATGTCGGGCGGCGAGGGCTTCAGTGCCACCTGATACTGATAGTAGTGCTGCAGGCGGAACGGGTTCTCGCCGTAGCGCCCGTCGGTCGGCCGGCGCGAAGGCTGCACGTAGGCTGCGCGCCAGGGCTCGGGACCGACCGCGCGCAGGAAGGTCGCGGTGTGGAACGTGCCCGCGCCGACTTCCATGTCATAGGGCTCTAAGATCACGCAGCCGCGGTCGGACCAGTAGCGCTGCAGGGTGAAGATCAGCTCCTGGAAGGTGCGCGGCGCGCGGCCGATTTTCATGCGCGTGGACTTTCCGACCTCAAAGAGCGCGCGAGTATACGGTGCGCGCGCAGGGTGCGGGCGCTGCGCGTCGAGCCCGTGCCTGACCTCGCGCACTGCGCGACGCAGGGCGCCCAGACCCCGGCACGCCAGCCCGCTGCACTAAGAACGGCCCGTCCACCGCAGCGGGCCGCGCCACCGTGAGGCAGCGGGCGCTCACACGCACACAATTGGTGCAGTCCGGCCTCTGTTATGCACTAATATAGTGCGTGAGGGCACGCGCCGTGCTGTAAGCGCTTGATTCCGCCGCCTGGACGCCTGGCACAGCCCCTGCAGTGTCAGAGCACTTCGCCGCGGTCGCAAGGCACGGCGAGCCTTACCTATTTCCCGGAGGCGATATGACACCCAGCGATGTGCTGAAGCTCATCAAAGAAAAACAAGTGAAGTTCGCGGACCTGCGCTTCACCGACACGCGCGGCAAGGAGCAGCACGTGACCATTCCGGCACGGCTCGTGGACGAGGACCTGTTCCACGACGGCAAGATGTTCGACGGCTCCTCGATCGCCGGATGGAAGGGCATCAACGAGTCGGACATGATCCTTATGCCCGAGGCCGCGACCGCCATCATCGATCCGTTCTTCGAAGAGACCACGGTTAACCTGCGCTGCGACGTGGTGGAGCCGACCACCATGCAGGGCTACGAGCGCGACCCGCGCTCGCTCGCCAAGCGCGCGGAGAGCTATCTCAAGTCGACCGGCATCGCCGATAGCGCGCTGTTCGGACCTGAGAACGAATTCTTCATCTTCGACAGCGTGCGCTACGGCAACGAGATGCACGGCTCCTTCTACGCGATCGACTCGGTGCAGGGCGCGTGGAACTCGACCAAGGACTACCAGGAAGGCAATAAGGGCCATCGCCCGGGCGTCAAGGGCGGCTACTTCCCGGTGCCCCCGGTCGATGCCTTCCAGGACATCCGCTCGGCGATGTCGCTCGCCTGCGAGGAGATGGGACTCAAGGTCGAGGTGCATCACCACGAGGTGGCGACCGCCGGACAGTCCGAGATCGGCATCGGCGCCGGCACGCTGGTGCAGAAGGCCGATCAGGTGCAGATCCTGAAATACGTGGTGCACAACGTCGCCGCCGGCTACGGCAAGACCGCGACTTTCATGCCCAAGCCCCTGGTCGGTGACAACGGCAGCGGTATGCACGTGCACCAGTCGCTGCAGAAGGAGGGGCGCGCGCTGTTCGCCGGCGACAAGTACGGTGGACTGTCGGATCTGGCGCTCTACTACATCGGCGGCATCATCAAGCACGCCAAGGCGCTCAACGCCTTCACCAACTCCGGCACCAACAGCTACAAGCGCCTGGTGCCCGGGTTCGAAGCCCCGGTGATGCTGGCGTATTCGGCGCGCAACCGCTCCGCCTCGATCCGGATCCCATGGGTGTCATCGCCCAAGGCGCGCCGCATCGAGGTGCGCTTCCCCGACTCCAGCGCCAATCCGTACTTCGCCTTCGCAGCGATGATGCTGGCCGGTCTCGATGGCATCCAGAACAAGATCCATCCGGGCGATCCGGCCGACAAGGATCTCTATGACCTCGAACCCGAGGAGGCCAAGCACATTCCCACGGTGTGTCACTCGCTCGACATGGCACTCGAACATCTGGACAAGGACCGCGAGTTCCTGACGCGCGGCGCGGTGTTCACCAACGATGTGATCGATGCCTACATGGGTCTCAAGCAGCAGGAGATCACCCGCTTCCGCATGTCGACGCATCCGGTGGAACTGGAGCTGTACTACAGCTGCTGATGATGTAATGAGACGGCCAAGCTCCCCGCTGACCCCCGTCGCGCGCCGCGCCCGCGGGCCGGCGTGCACGGTGGTCGCGGGGAGGGGCTTGGCGGCGGCGCTGTTCGCGAAATCCGGCCTGACACTTTGGTGGCAGGTCTCCGCTAGGGTTATGCTGGCTTGCCATGCGTGCCCTTGCATTTACCTTAATGTTGCTCGTCTCATCGCTCGCGCTCGCCGCGACCGTCTACAAGTGGGTCGACGAGAACGGTGTAGTGCATTACAGCGATCAGCCGCATCCGAACGCGGAGAAGCTCAGCATCCACGGCGCGCAGACCTATCGCGCCTCGACGCTCGCGGGCGGCGCGAGTGCGCCGGCCGGCGGGCAGAGCCCGAGCGGCATGCCGGCGCCGGGCGCGCTGCCGCCGCAGCCGACGGCCTACCAGGGCTGCTCGATCGTGCAGCCGGCGGACGCGCAGGACTATCCCAACCTGGATGCGCTCAGCGTGGTCGTGACGACCGATCCGTCGCTGCGCGGCGGCGACCAGGTGTTCCTGACGCTCGACGGTCAGCTGCTCAACAACGGCCAGCCCACCGGCCTCAACTTCTCGGTGTCGCCCGTCGACCGCGGCGAGCACACGCTGCAGGCGGTGATCCGCGACGGCCACGGCTCGGTGGTGTGCCAGTCGCAGAGTGTCACCTTCAGCGTCCACCAGCCCTCGATCGCGAATCCGGCCAGCCCCGTCCGGCCGCACTGAACGCCGCGCCGCGCGCGGCGCGGCGGGGGCCGCATGGCCCTTGAACAGGCCGCGCCCTCGGCGCTGGCGCACTTCGATCCTGCCGATCTGCTCGACGCACTCTCCACCGGCATCGTCATGCTGGATGCGCAGCTGTGCGCGGTGTACGCCAACGTCGCCGCGCAGGATCTGCTCGCCTTCAGCCTCAACATGGCGCGCGGCCGCCCCTTCACCGAGCTGCTGCACGAGACCAACGGTCTGTCGGGGATCCTGCGCCGCGCGCTGCACTCCGGCGAAGGCATCACCGACCGCGAGCTGACCGTGCGCCCGGTGGCGAGCCCGCGTGAGCCGCGCACGCTCGATGTCACCATCACCCCGCTCAACGGGCTCACCGGCACCCACCTGCTGCTGGAGCTGGCCGATACCACGCAGCGCCAGCGCATCTCGCGCGAGAACGATCTGCTGGCGCGGCTCGACGGCAGCCGCCTGATGGTGCGGCAGCTGGCGCACGAGATCAAAAACCCGCTCGGCGGACTGCGCGGCGCGGCGCAGCTGCTCGAGCGCGAGCTGCCGGCGCCGGCGCTCAGGGAGTACACCCAGGTGATCATCGGCGAGGCGGATCGCCTCGCTGCGCTGGTCGACTCGATGGCGGGCCCGAGCCGCGCGCCCGCCAAGAGCCTGCTCAACGTGCACGAGATCTGCGAGCACGTGTACCACCTGCTGCGCGCCGAGGCCGCAGCGACCCTCACCATCGAGCGCGACTACGACCCGAGCCTGCCGGAGGCGATGCTCGACCGCCACCAGCTGATCCAGGCGCTGCTCAACGTGGCGCGCAACGCGCTGCAGGCGCAGGGCGACCGCGGGCGCATCGTGCTGCGCACCCGCGCGCGCTCCAACGTCAGCATCGGCTCGGTGCTGCACCGGCTGGTGGCGAGCGTGCAGGTGGAGGACAACGGTCCGGGCGTGCCGCAGCATCTGCGCTCTTCGATCTTCTATCCGCTGGTCACCGGGCGCGCCAACGGCACCGGCTTGGGTCTCGCGGTGGCGCAGGAGCTGGTCACCCGCAACGGCGGCATTATCGAATTTGACAGCGAGCTGGGGCGCACGGTGTTCACGCTGCTCCTGCCGCTCGGAGAGGAATCATGAGCAACAACGGACTGCGGGTGTGGCTGGTCGATGACGACGCTTCCATCCGCTGGGTGCTGGAACGCGCGCTGCGCAACGACGGCATGGCGCCGCGCGCCTTCGAGGCGGCCGAGCCGGCGCTCGATGCGCTCAAGCGCGACACGCCCGATGTGCTGATCACCGACATCCGCATGCCGGGCGCCTCGGGCCTGGAGCTGCTGCGGCGCATCCGCGATGCGCGCCCGGCGCTGCCGGTGATCGTCATGACCGCACACTCGGATCTGGGCAGCGCCGTCTCGGCCTACGAGGGCGGGGCCTTCGAGTACCTGCCGAAGCCCTTCGACATCGACCAGGCGGTGGCGCTGGTGCGCCGCGCCGCCAACGGCGCGCTGGCCGCGAGCGGTGATCCGGTGGGGGCGCCGCGCATCCCGGAGCTGCTGGGACGGGCGCCGGCGATGCAGCAGGTATTCCGCGCCATCGGCCGCCTGGCGCGCTCCTCGGTCACCGTGCTGATCACCGGCGAGTCAGGCACCGGCAAGGAGCTGGTGGCGCGCGCCCTGCACGAGCACAGCCCGCGCGCGGCGCGGCCGTTCATCGCACTCAACACCGCGGCCATCCCGGCGGACCTGCTCGAGTCGGAGCTGTTCGGCCACGAGCGCGGCGCCTTCACCGGCGCCGATGCGCAGCGCCGCGGGCGCTTCGAGCAGGCCGACAGCGGCACGCTGTTCCTGGATGAGATTGGGGACATGTCGATGCCGCTGCAGACGCGCCTGCTGCGGGTGCTGGCCGAGGGCGAGTTCTACCGTGTCGGCGGGCAGACGCCGATCCGTGTCGACGTGCGCGTCATCGCCGCCACTCATCAGAACCTGGAAGAGCGCGTGGCGCGCGGCCTGTTCCGCGAGGACCTGTACCACCGCCTGAACGTCATCCGCATCGAGCTGCCGCCGCTGCGCGCGCGCGGCCAGGATGTCCCGGACCTGCTAATGCACTACATGGTGGTCGCGGCGCAGGAACTCGGCGTCGAGTCCAAGACCCTCGCTGCGGATGCACTCGCGCGCCTGGCGGTGCACGACTGGCCCGGCAACGTGCGCGAGCTGGTGAACCTGTGCCGGCGGCTGTCGGTGCTCGCGCCGGGGAGCGAGGTGCATCTCGCCGACCTGCCGCCGGAGCTGACCGGTGCGGACGCTGCGGCGGGGCGCGAGGCGGACTGGGCGCAGGCGCTCGCCGGCTGGGCGGAGCGCCACGCTCTGGTCGGCGAGTCGCCGCTGCTGGATGCCGCCCTGCCGCAGTTCGAGCGCGTGCTGATCCGCGTGGCGCTCAAGCGCACCGAAGGCCACCGCCAGGAGGCGGCGCGCCTGCTCGGCTGGGGCCGCAATACGCTCACCCGCAAGCTCAAGGAACTCGGCATGAACGGCGCCGAGGACGACGCGTAGTCGCAGGCGCGCGAACCCGGTAAGGTGCGCGCGGCGCGCAGCGCGACTGCGCGGATCGGGAGCCTCTGATGCCGGACTCGCACGGGCTGTGGCAGACCAGCTTCCTGGGCAACGAGCTCGGGACCTGGGCGATCGCGCTCGCCGTCTTTCTCGTGACCTTCACGGTGCTGCCGCTCGCGCGCGGCTTCATCAGCGCGCAGCGGCGCCGCTTCAATGCCGGGCGGCCCGGCCACGGGCCGTTCGCCTTCGATCTCGCCGCGCACCTGGTCGAGCGCACCAGCCGCTTGTTCATGGGGGGCGTGGCGGTATGGCTGGCTTCGCGCGATCTCACTTTCCCGCCGCGCATCGAACGCTGGCTGACGATTGCGCTGGTACTGTTGTTCTGGATGCAGGCGGCGCGCTGGGCGATGACCGCCGTGCGTTACGCCATCGACCTGCGCCGCCAGCGCTCGAGCGGCCCGGACACCCTGCTCAAGAGCTCGATGGAAGTGATCCTGTTTGCCGCCGGGCTGGTGATCTGGGGGGTGGCGTTCCTCCTCGCGCTCGACAACATGGGCGTCGAGATCAAGCCGCTGCTCGCGGGACTCGGCATCGGCGGCATTGCGCTCGCGCTCGCCGTGCAGGCCGTGCTCGCGGACCTGCTGGCCTCGCTGTCCATCGCGCTCGACAAGCCCTTCGGCATCGGCGATGCGCTGACCGTCGATGATTGCCAGGGGACGGTCGAGCACATCGGCGTCAAGAGCACGCGCCTGCGCAGCATCTCGGGCGAGCAGATCATCATCGCCAACAGCGACCTGCTCAAGGCGCGGGTGCGCAACTTCGGCCGCCTGTTTGAACGGCGTGCGCTGTTCGTGCTGGACCTGCACTACGACACCCCGGTGGCGACCCTGGCGGCGATCCCGCGCGCTATCCGCGAGATCATCGAGGCGACGCCTGACACGCGCTTCGACCGCTGTCACCTGTTGCGCTGTACCGACCGGGCACTGCAGTTCGAGACGGTCTACTTCGTCACCCGGCCGGACTACCGCGCATTCGCGGATGCACAGCAGAGCATCAACCTGCGCATCCTCGAGCGCTTCCGTGTCATGGAGGTGACTTTCACCGCCAGCGCGCCGCGCCCGCTGCGGCTGTATCCGCCGCTCGCACCGGCCGCCGATGCCGGCGGCCAGCAGCGGCTGCTGTAGCGGCACAAGTCCCTTCAAGCACGCGCCGGCGCGCGCGCGCATGCTCGCCGCGGGCCCGGCCGCACCGGGCATTGGTACTTGGCCCCATGCCGCCACTCAGCCGCCGTGCTTTTCTTGCGGCCTCACTCGGTGCCACGCTCGCGCAGGGCATCGAGCGCCGCGCGCGCGCCAGTACGGCGGTCAGTGAGCGGCGCGAGTTTTTTCCCGCGGGAGTCGCCTCCGGCGACCCCAGGCCCGACAGCGTGCTGCTGTGGACGCGCTATCGCGGCGCCGACGGCAGTTCTGCCGCAGCGCTCACGGTCGAAGTGGCCGCGGATGCACAGTTCCGCCGTACGGTGATCCGCGCGCCCACCAGCGCCCGTCCGCAGGCCGACTGGACCTGCCGCGTGCTCGCGGCCGGACTGACACCGGCGCGCGAGTACTGGTACCGCTTCACCGATCAGGACGGCCGCGCCAGTCGCATCGGCCGCACCCGCACCGCGCCACGCGATACGGATCCGACGGCGGTGCGCTTCGCGTTCATCTCCTGCCAGGACTGCACCAGCGGCGCCCAGAACGCCTACCGGCGCATGATCTTCGAGGACGAGCGTGCCCCACAGGCCGAACAGCTCGGGTTCGTGCTGCACCTGGGGGACTTCGTCTACGAGGTCGTGTTCTACCCCGAGGATCGGCCGCAGGGCGTGTACGATCGCAGACTGCGCGCGCTGCTGCGCTATCCGCACGGCGAGAAGATCAGTGCCTTTCACATCCCGACCGATGTGGACGACTATCGCGCGCTCTACCGCGCTTATCTCGCAGATCCGGATATCCAGGACGCGCGCGCACGCTGGCCGTTCGTCTACATGTGGGACAACCACGAGTTCAGTTGGATGGGCTGGCAGAGCCTGCAGATGTTCGCGGGGCAGACGCGCGCCGCGCAGAGCCGCAAGGTGGCGGCCAACCAGGCATGGTTCGAGTACCAGCCGGCGCGCGTGGTGCAGAGCTCAGGTGCAGCGCTCGAACGCTTCATCGCACCCGAGGTGCACGATGCGCCGGTCACCGAATTCGACGCGAGCGGACTCGGCCAGGAGCCGAACAACCTGGCCGCGATCGGCAGCCTGCGGGGCTATCGCGCGTTCCGCTTCGGCAGCAACGTCGAGCTCCTGATCACCGACCAGCGCAGCTACCGCTCCGAGTATCCGCTCGAGGGAGCGGACGTCGCGGCGTTGAAGTCGGACCACTTCCCCGAGCTCATCCCGGAGGAAGCCGCGGCGGTCCTCGATGCCGGCCGCACCTGCAACGACGGCCACCCGCCGGCAGAGATTGCCTACGGCAGCGTGCACATTCCCAACCCGCGGCGCGACAAAGCGGCGCAGTCGATCCTCGGCGCACCACAGAAGGCGTGGTTTCTTGCGCAGCTGGCGCGCTCCAGCGCCACCTGGAAGATCTGGGCCAACACGATCGGCACGCTCGACATGCGCGCCGACCCGCAGAATCTGCCCGCCGGGCTCGCTGTGCCGTGGCCGGGCCGGGGCTATGCCACCATGGTGCTCGGCGACTTCGGCAGCGCCTACCGCGAGCGCGGCGAGATCTATGACTTCATCCGCACGCAGGGTGTCACGGGTTTCGTCACCATCGCCGGCGACCGCCACAGCTTCTGGGCCGGACTGGCAGCGAAGGCCCTGCCGCCGCAGACCTTCGAGCCGGTCGGTATCGCTTTCGTCACTGGCTCCATTTCCGCGCCCGGGCTGGCGGAGGCCCTCGAGCATCAGCTGCCGAAGGATCACCCGCTGCGTGCGCTGTATCTCGTCGACAACGCGGGCGCGGCCAAGGCGGAGCCGACCATGAACATGCTGATGCTGCACGGCGTGCGCGCCTGCCTCGAATACCAGCGCACCCACGACCTCGCGCAGGCGCGCGCGCTCTCAAACCCACAGCTGGCGCCGCATCTGGCGTTTCTCGATTTCAACGGCCATGGCTATTCCGTGGTGACGGCGACTTCCGAGTGGATCGACACGCAGTTCGTCTGCATCCCGAGACCGCTCGAGCGCGCGCCGGCCGCCGACGGTGGTCCGCTGCGCTACCGGGTGTCGCACCGTGCTGCCCGCTGGGCGCACGGAGAAAAGCCACAACTGCAGCAGCGCATTCTCGAAGGTGACCCGGGACTCTCGATCTGAACGGTGTCGGCGGCGCCGCGCCGGTTCAGCGCGCCGCCAGCCGCAGCGCGCCTGCAAATCCCCACAGCCGCTGCAGCAGATAGCTGAACAACGCGACGTCGAACGCTGCGTACGCGTACTCGGTGCGCGAGACGCCGACGCCGAACGGGAACCAGATCCCCGGAACGCCCAGTTGACCGAGCTCAGAGGCGAACAGGCCGATCGAGCCCAGCAGAATCGACAGTCGCAGCGGCCAGCTGCCCCGGCCACGCCGCTCGCCCTGCCACACCACGGCGACGAGCAGCACGAGAAAGCCCAGGTGGATGGCTTTCAGGAGTGTCGCGCAGCCGTGCACGAGTGCGCTGGGGAGCGCCGGGAACAAGAGCGTCGTGCCCAGCAGCCGCGCCAGGATGTACGCCGCGGTGAGTGCCACACAGGCGACGACCTGCCAGCGCGCCTGTAGGCGGAACGCCGCGCGCCAGGCCATGACCCACGCGCCGAGCAGCAGTCCGTCGACGATGCTGAGCCGCCACAGCACGAAGTCGCCGAGCGTCTCGAAGCCCGCCAGCCAATAGAGCGGCTGATTGAAACGCGCCGCGGCCAGGAGCGTCAGCGCCGCCGCCAGCCACACATTAAAGCGATCCTGCGGCTCGAACGGGATCATGCACAGCGCCATCACCGCCAGGATCAGGAAGAAGACCGGCTCCGTCGCATCGACCGCGTAACCCTCGACCTTTTCGAGCCACTGCTGGCGGTAATGGCTGCGCACGCCGGCTTCGAGGCCCAAGACCGGTGCGATGTGGATGCCGCAGCCCTCAGGCGCGAGCCCCGGCGACGCACACGCCACGCGGATGGCGATCACCGAGCGCAGCGCCCCGTCCTCGGCGCGCCACAGTCGCGACGGTAAGGCGAACAGCCGCGGCTGCGAGGCCTTGAGCACCGGCGGTGCCTGCGCGAAGTCACCAATTCCCCCGATGAGCTCACCGTTGAGGTAGATCTGGTAGGCGTTGTCGACGAGCGCGGGACCTGCCAGCCAGAGGGCGGCGCCGTGCGGATCGGCGACTCGCAGCGTCAGGCGATACCAGGCAAATCCGCTCGCGCCCGGGTGTCCGTGTGCCGACCAACCAGGCGTGAACTGGGTCAGCCCGACGTCGCCATCGTGCGCACCCGGAAGCGGGGTGAGGTCGAGTGACTCCCAGCGGCTGTCGTCAAAGGCGGGCTCGGCCCAGCCCCGGTCATCGCCGAGTTGGAATTTCCAGGGGCCATTGAGCGCGAGCGCGTCGGCACCGAAGGAGAGAGTAGGCGCTGCCTCCTGGGCGAACGCGCACAGCGAGCCGAAGAAGAGCCCCATGGCGAGAAGCGCGCCGGCCCCCAAGCGCGGCGCCGACCGTTCGGGACTCCTGACGGGAGCCGCCCTTTCGCACGATGCGCTCACGCGCCCATTCCGCCGCGGCAGCGCCGCAACTCCTCAAGCGTGGCGCAAGTGACCCGCAGGCACTAGAGGTGGCGAGTGTGGCTGGTCGTGGCGCGAAGGCAGTCGGCCGCAGGGACGCGAGAACATTAGTGAGCGTCGCCGGCACGCGGCCGGACGGCGTGAGGCGGCGCCGACGCGGGAGTCCACTGTTGAGATCTCCCTCCGCCGGCGCCGCTCAACCGCCGCCACGTTCCCTGTGCGGCGGACCGGATGAGTGCCGTCCGTGGCATGTGCACTCCTTGCAGGGGAAGACACTGCACCGCGTGTATGACAGGCGGGTGAAATCTTAATGTTCTGCGACGAACGGGACTGTTCCCGGAAACCCGCGGCGCGCGTCGCCGTTCTAGGGGCGACCGACCTCATGCTCCGCCCGCGGTTGCGCAATGTGCGAGCGTTGCGGCCGGTAGGGCTCACCCACCGGCTTCGCCGCCGTGATGCCGTGCTCGGCGAAACCGCTCGGGTGCGGTGTGCCGGCAATCTGCGGTCGTCCCTGGTTGCGCTCGGCGTTCATCTGCGGGGCAGTACGGGCGGCAGTCTGGTGTCGAGCTGTGGCGTCGTCGCGGGGCTGTGTGCCTCGCGCGCCACCGCGTCTCAACCGGAAACAGCGCAGTCCTGCGTCTCGCGGGTCGTGCCGAGCGTGCCGACCAGCTGTGTCACGCTGCTCAGTCCCTGCGCGCGCAGGTACGCGGCGATGCCCTGGTTGACGCTCTTGCACGCCATCGGCTCGTAGAACAGCGCCGTGCCGAGTCCGATGGCGCTTGCGCCGGCGATGATGAACTCGAGCGCATCCTGTGCGCTCACGATGCCGCCCTGGCCGATGATCGGCACCTTCTGCGGACCGGCGACCTCGTAGACCTGGTGCACCTTGAGGAGCGCGATCGGCTTGATCGCCGGTCCCGACAGCCCCCCTTGCACGTTGCCGATCACCGGGCGGCGGGTGCTGACATCGATCGCCATGCCCATGATGGTGTTGATCACCGCAAGCGCGTCCGTGCCGGCCTCGATGCAGCGGCGCGCGTTCTCGCGAATGTCGGTCTGATTGGGGGACAGCTTGGTGATCAGCGGCTTGCGCGTGACACGCCGGCAGGCGGCGACCACCTGGGCCGACATGTCGGGATAATTGCCGAACGCCACGCCACCCTCTTTGACGTTCGGGCACGAGATGTTGATCTCGATGGCGTCGATCGGCGACTCATCGAAGCGCCGCGTGACTTCGACGTACTCCTCGATGGTCGAGCCGGAGACGTTGGCGATGAAGCGCGTCTCGCTGAAGTCCAGCTGCGGCAGGATGTGGCGCACCACGTGCTCCACCCCGGGGTTTTGCAGGCCGATGGCGTTCAGCATGCCTGCAGGGGTCTCGTAGACGCGATGCGGCGGATTGCCGAGGCGCGGCTTGCCGGTCGTGCCCTTGAGCACGATGGCGCCCGCATCGCGGTTGGAAAAGCCCTCGATGCGGGTGTACTCCTCGCCGAAACCGACGCAGCCTGACAGCAGCACGATGGGGGAGGCGAAATCCAGGCCGCAGAACCGCAGGCGCAGCAGCTGCGGGTCCGTGGCCGCGGGCTGCTGCACGCTGTCTGGTTTACCGGTGGCCATGGCGGGCATTATCGCATACCGCTGCAAGAGTCCCTTGACCACCATGTTCAACATCGTGCTGTTCCAGCCCGAAATCCCGCCCAACACCGGCAATATCATCCGCCTGTGCGCCAACAGCGGCAGCACGCTGCATCTGGTGAAGCCGCTCGCCTTCGAGCTCACGCGCAAAGCGGTACGGCGCGCGGGCCTCGATTATGAGGAGCTGGCGGCAGTCTGCGTTCACGAGAGTCTGTCGGCCTGTCTTGCGGCGCTGACGCCCGGGGCACGAGTGTTCAGCATCGAAACCCAGGGGATACGCTTGTACAGCGAAGCCGACTTCAAACCCGGCGATGCGCTGTTGTTCGGCCCCGAGACACGCGGCCTACCGGCGCAGGTGCTGGCGGCTATCCCGCACGAGTGTCAGCTGCGTATTCCCATGCAGCCGGGCAATCGCAGCCTGAACCTATCGAACGCAGTGGCCCTCACCGTCTATGAGGCGTGGCGGCAGCAGGGATTCGCCAGCTCAGCCGTCGCCGCGCGGACTTGAGGCGGCACCCGCGTCGTCACATGCGTGTAGACCATGGGGGTCTTAGGATCGCTGTGGCCGAGCGACTGCGGCAGGGTGCGTATGTCGTAACCGTCCTCCGGCAGATGCGTCGCGGAGCAGTGCGGCAGCGCGCCGGCTGTACCAGATCTGCCTTGCATAGCAACGCCGATGCGTCAAGAATTGTTCCACGCCGGCTGCGCTCACATCGCGAGGATGTTTACGGTCGTGAAACACCAGGTAACGCCGCGGCCACCGCAAGCAGGCTTTTTCCGTTCTCATGCGTCACGCACCGATGTCCCGGGTTGCGCGCTCGTGTTCATGGTAGGCGTCGTCACGTGGTCGCTGGTCCCACAGTTTCCTCCCGCTCCAGAGGCTTTGAACGTCTCTCTGGCGTCCTTGGTCGCTAAGTTGGGCCCTCCGGTCGGACCCGTCGCCCCGGACACATTGCGCCAACGAGACACTGAACTAATTTGCGAGAAGCCGCACGGGGTTGCTGTGTGGACGCTGCAGGTGGGTTGGAGCACGGCCCCGATCGATTCAGTAAGTCGGTCGCGCAGCGCGTATCGTTACATTCGCGTCACGTGGTCAAACTTGTCCATCCCTTACGAAGCGGTGGTGACGGCGCGCGTCGTGGTTTCTAACCATCGCTGGAGCGGCCGTGAGAGCTGAACGGGGTGCGCCGCGAGCGCTCAGGCATTCTGCGCTCGCGTCGCTTATCGAAGAGCGTCGATCGGCCGCCCAGCTTCACCGTTAGACCTCGATATGCGCCTCACCCCCGAAACTCCAGCACTTCGAAGGTGGCGCCTTTGGGTCGGGGCGGTCTTTGTCGCAGAGATCTCCTGGTTTGTACTCCTGCATCCGCGCTTCGCCCGTTTTGGCAGCCTTTTTCTTTTGGCACTGCTGCCTTTGACGGTGGTTGGATACGTTTACCTGATGGCAGCTGTTTCGGCTTACCTCGCCGAGCGACGCTGGGATTTTCACCTTCGCCAGATGCTGGTAGTCATGCTCGGGCTTAGCGTCGGGTGCTTCGTGTTCTCGCTCCTGTGGCTCGCAAAGGTGCATTTTGAAAGCGAACTCCGCTGAAGGTCGGGTTTGCGCCATGATCAAGAAAGTCGCTCGAGTTGGAGGTCTCGGTGGCTTAGTGCTGTTGGCCACGACCGCGTGCCAAACGGTCACGATGGATCGAATTAAGGTTGC